>JADLHR010000104.1 GCA_020848665.1 Anaerolineae bacterium | reverse complement strand
TATGCGATCACAACCGGCGGCTATATCATCAGCATCTTCGACCCCGTGCTCTTTCATGAGATCCCGCTGACCAAGGAGCAGCTTAAACCGTTCAAGGCCGACCCGCGCCACGAAGTTGACCGGCGCTGGGGGCTGTTCGAACGGCCAACGGTCATGGTCGGCGGCGAGCTTCAAATCGAGGCGCTTGACCTGCGCTTTGACGAGGTCTCGAAGTTCTATGAAGCGCCGCTTCAGCTCAAGGCCAATGGCGGCATGTTCCTGATCGATGACTTTGGCCGCCAGATGATCAGCCCGGCCCAACTGCTCAACCGCTGGATTGTGCCGCTGGAGTCTGGCTTCGACTTCCTGCGGCTACGCACCGGCCAGAGCCTTCAGGTACCCTTCCGCCAGTTGATCGTCTTCGCCACCAACCTCAATCCGCTTGATCTGGTGGACGACGCTTTTCTGCGCCGCATTCAGATGAAAGTGCGCGTAGACAGCCCCGACGAGCGCATGTTTTACCAGATTTGGGCGATGTCGGCGCAGCAGCTTGGCGTAGCGCCGGACCGCGAGACCTTCAGCCACCTCCTCAAACACTGGTATCGGGACACAGGGCGCACGCTTCAGGCGGTGCACCCGCGCGATATTCTGCGGATCGTCGTGTCGATGTGCGAGTACGAGGGCGCGCCGCTCCAGCTTAGCCCGTCGCTGGTGGACGAAGCGTGCGATAGCTACTTCGTGGGCGGCGCCTGATCGCAGCGCCAGAGCGTGACCTCCCGGTGCGACGCGACAAATCGGCGCGCACTGGCTACAATCCGCCCGGAATGCGCCGAACCGCACGACCAGGAGTTTCGGTAATGCAATCGCTCGCTGTTTCGTCCGGCCTGATCAAGCGCCTGGCCCTCTTTGGCGCGCTCCTGATAGCGCTGGGGCTGAGCGGGGGCGTTCTGGCCGGATGCGCGCCGGACAACCAGGGGTTCGTTGAAGACATCGGGGACGAGCTGCGCGCGCCGGACGAAGGGACTCCGCGCGCGCTGGCGGAGCGTGTCCGCGCCTATCTGGAGATGGAGCGCGTCCGCGTCGCGCCCAGAGTCGTGCGCGCCATCATGATTCTGAGCGGGCTGGTTCTGCTGATCGCCGGGTGGAAAATCTACCGCTTTGTGATCGCGGCGCCGGGGCTGGTCCTCGGCGCGCTGATCGGAGCGCGCTTTGGCGCATCCGAGAGCGAGGTAGTCGCGCTGATCGGCCTGCTGATCGGCGCGGGGCTGGGCAGCCTGCTGGCGCTGATCGCCCACGACGTGACCGTGTTCGGCGTCGGGGCGTATCTCGGCGCCTCGCTGGCGCTGGAGCTGACCGGCTGGCAGCCAACGCTGATGATCATCCTCGGCGGGCTGATCGGCGGCGCGCTGCTGATCGCGCTGTATTATCTGCTGCTGGGCGCGGTTACGGCGGGGCTGGGCGCGCTGCTGATCGGCGCGGCGTTGGGCGCCAGCCCGCTGGTGATCGCTTTGCTCGCCGGTGTGGGGCTGCTGGTGCAGTACAATCTCGCGCGGGCGCTGGGGGATCGGCCCGCGCCGCCACCGGCACGCAAGCCGAAAAACAGCCAGGAGCAGCCAGGTTCAGCGAAAAGCAGCTAGAAGCAACTCGGATCAAATACCATCATCCGCAAGCAGCGACCATCGGGACGCCCGTTTACTGGAGCGCACGATCATGACGACACGCACTCGACCGGGCTGGCTGACGCGGCTGGCAATCCTCGCGCTGACGCTGCTGCTGGCGGTTCCGGCCCTGCCGCGCGCCGCCGGCCAGGAAAACGACGACAACGGTGAAAGCAGCGGAGAGGGCATCGACGGGCCACCCTTCTCGCTGCCGCTGCACGATCCGCCCGGCCCGTCTACCTGGCTCTACGAGCAGCACTACGGCAACACGACCTCGGCTTTCAATTATGGCAATGTCTGGTATTTCGCCGGTCAGGGCATGCACTTCGGGATCGATCTCGAAGCCCCGTGCGGCACACCGGTCTACGCCATCGCGGATGGCGAGGTGGATTATGTGGACGCCGAGGGCTTCGAAACCGGCCCGCACACGCTGGCGCTGGACCACCCCGGTACCGGCTACACCTCGTTCTACGGCCACCTGTCGCAGCAACCGCCCTTCGTGCGCGGCGATCGGGTTGAGCGCGGCCAGCAGATCGGCGTCACCGGCGACCCGGACCTCAACTGCCAGTCGCGCCCGCATCTGCACCTCGAAATCCGCAGCCCGGATTACGCCTTCACCTACAACCCGATCCCGCTGATCGAGGCCAACTGGCACATGCTGTCCAGTATCGGCCTGGTGGACAGCGAGTTCGAGCAGGACCTCGACAACCCGCACCGCTGGATGACAATCGAAGATCAGCCAGAGGTGAAGCTCGGCGCCAACTGGCTGAACAACTACGCCCGGCCCTGGCCGCCGAAGATCGAGTTCCGCGCCCCGGCGGAAACGCCCGCCCCGCGCCATCTCGGTCCGCTGCCGGAGAACGCGCGCGTCACGCAGGCGCTGATCTCAGCGGACGGGTGGAACCTCGGCGCGCGCTGGCGGGCGGACGACCCGGACGCGCTGTACATCATCGACGACGTATCCGGCCAGGAAACCGGCGTCTTTCGCCAGCCGCTCGACGGATCGGCGCGCACCCACGTCGGGGATGTGCCACCGGCCACCGTCTCACCGGATGGAACGGTAACGGTCCGGCACCTGGGCGGCGGCGAGATGGAAGTGACCCGCCGGACCGACGGCGCGCGCTGGAAAGTCTACACCGGCACATATCCGGTTGTCGCGCCGGACGGGGCGCGCCTGCTGTGGCAGGTCGTCAACGGCGAGCTGCTGCCCGGCCAGTCGCAGCCGCCCGGCGTCGAGTTCTGGGTCAGCAACCTGGACGGCGAGGTGCGCCGCCTGATGACCCGGCTGGCAGGCGGTTACGGTATGTGGCTCGATCACCGCCGCCTGCTGCTGGTCAAGCGCATCGTCTACACGGCGGACACGCAGCTTTTCGTGCTGGACATCGACGCCGTCAGCCCCGCACCGGAGCTGCTCGGTACCTATCGCTACGTGCGCGATCTCAAGGTCGCGCCCGGCGGCGCGCATATCGCCTTCCAGATGCCGTTCCAGGACGACCCGAACGCCAGCGGCATCTACCTGCTGGAAACCCGCCTGGGTGCGGCGCCGCAGAAGCTCCCCTTCTTCGGCGCGTACCAGTGGCGCGACGACCAGTCGCTGTTCACGCTCAGCTTTGACGCCTCAACTGACGTGCACGCGCTCGGCGTGTACGATCTCACGACCGGCGAGCACCGCACGCTGACCGACCCGGACGACCTGCCGCTGCGCGTCGCCAACAGCGAGTGGCGCGTCTCGCCGGACGGCACACGCATCAGCTACGTCGATCCAACCGATTACGGCCTGTATCTGCTGACCATTGACGGAGAGACCACCGAGGAGGAGTCATGACCGACGCGCTCAACGCCAGCGCCCAGAAAGTGCAGGACGCGCTCGACGCGCGCGGCTACGCGCACTGTCGCGTGACCGAGATGCCGGACTCGACGCGCACTGCCGCCGAAGCCGCCGCCGCGATCGGCTGCACCGTCGCGCAGATCGCCAAGTCGCTCGTCTTTCGCGGCGCGGAGACTGACGCGCCGATCCTGGTGATCGCCAGCGGCCCCAACCGCGTCGATCCGCAGCGGCTGGCGGCGCTGATCGGCGAGCCGGTCGAGAAGCCGGACGCAGATTACGTGCGCGCGCGCACCGGCTTCGTGATCGGCGGCGTGCCGCCGCTCGGCCACAGCGAGCCAATCCGCACGTTCATCGACCGCGATCTGCTGGCATTCGAGGACATCTGGGCCGCCGCCGGAACGCCGCGCGCTGTTTTTCGCCTGACGCCGGGCGAGCTGGTCAGCATGACGGGCGGCGAAGTCACGGCAATCGCTTGACAAACCGCCCCAATTGCGCCTATCATCTTCCCAACGACAGCGAACCGGCGGAGTACGCTCCCCCGCGCCGGACAGGGAACCGCCTCAGCGACTGAAAGGGCGGGACGGCAGCAGGAGCGGAATGGACCGGGGAGTCGCGCGGAGGCAATGCCGCGCCGGGGTCGCTCCCGTTATCCAGCGCAATGAGTGAGTCCGGCGCGCCGAGCGTGGGCCGGGCTAATCAGGGTGGCACCACGGGCTGATCACGCTCGTCCCTGAACGCC
>JADLHR010000103.1 GCA_020848665.1 Anaerolineae bacterium | reverse complement strand
CCGGGAGCACGAACGAGCCGACAACCGCGTTCTTCAGGCTGACAGAGCAGCCAGCGGCTGCGCCTTGAGGCTGCGGAGCGGGCGTCTCACCGTTACCGGGCTGATCGGTGGGCGGAGCCGGTTCTTCAGGCTGCTGCGCAGCCTGGCAGGTCTCGGCCAGGCCGGTATAACCGCTAAATTCCGCGATGACGCTGTCGCTCTCGTAGACGGTGATGTCGAGCGCTGGCGCGTTTTCAGGCGCTCCGGTGTAGGTGTAGGTGAAGGTGATCGTGACCGGCAGCGGCGTGCCGACCATCACCGTCTCAGACTGCTCCGCCAGCAACGTGAGGCCGTCAAAAACATCAAACGAATACGTGAACGTCTGATCGGCCTGGAAGCTGACCGTCAGAGTGCAATCCTGGCTCGACACGGATACTTCTGGCCCTGCTTGCGCGGCGGCCAGGCCGGGCGCGCTGACCAGCGCCAACGCGACCACCACGCCGATTGCGAGCGCGCGATTCCAGATTGTGTGCTTCATATTCGCTCCTCTACACAACGTCTCGATTCCTGAACAACGCCAAGGTTTCGGTCTTTCCCATAATTAAATATCGGCAGTCAGGGCTATAATGCCCATCTAATCAAATAAAAAAGTCATAAAAAACAACAGAGTTCCATATAGGCAGAGCCGGAGTTTCGCCCGCCGCGCGGGGAAACCAGGCCCATTCGGCGCGCGGGCGGCCCAGCGTCGCCACATGATGTCCTGTGGTACCCACAACACCCATTAGGTGGGCTGTTGCGAATACGGTACACTGGATATGGAGGGAGTCGAATCGGAGAAAGGAACCCGTGATGGACTACGATCCGCGCTTCGACCCGCGCCCGCGCCGCGCTCGCCGCCCCGAAAACGAAACCGACGACGCCTGGAGCGCCGCCGACGAGGACGATCTGGCTGAGCCGGATGTCGAGATCGAGGACCTCGCCGCCGGGTACGAGTGGAACGACCCCGATCTCCTGGTGCAAGAGCCGCCGCTGCGCCGCCGCTCGGATTCGCGTCCGTATATCGCGGCGGAGCCGGTCGAGCGCCCCGGCGCGCCCTTCACCGGCGGCAGCTACGACCCGGCGCGCGGCTATCGCAGCCTGGGGCCGGTCTCCTCCGAACCCTTCGACCCATTTCGCCCACCGCTCAAACCTGACATGCCCGCCGCGCCGGTCCAGGCCGAGCAGCCCGGCTGTCTGAGCGCGCTTCCGCTCTGGGGGATCGTTCTGATTGTCGTGCTGGCGCTGGTGACGCTGGCGGTCATCATCTTGGCCTTCGCGTCGGTCCGGCTGCTGACCGGCTGAACGTCCCGCCCGGCGCGCCGCCGGATAGATACCGGGCCGCGTCTGTGCTATAATCACGCCCGCCATTCCAAGCAGGCAAATCGAGTTCAGGAGCGGGGACAGCGCCGCTGGGCGCTGTTCTTCCGTCATGAGGAACTATGCTACGATCAATTGCCAAAGCCATGTTCGGCGATCCCAACGAGCGCGAGTTGGGCCGTCACCGCGAGGTCGTCGAGCAGATCAACGCGCTCGAGCCGCAGATGCAGGCGCTGAGCGACGAACAACTCCGGGCGAAAACCGATGAGTTTAAAGCGCGCCTGGCGCAGGGCGAGACGCTGGACGACATCCTGCCGGAAGCGTTCGCCGCCGTGCGTGAGGCGTCGGTCCGCACGACCGGCCTGCGTCATTTCGACGTGCAGATGATCGGCGGGATTGTGCTGCACCAGGGCAAGATCGCCGAGATGAAGACTGGCGAGGGCAAAACCCTGGTCGCCAGCCTGGCGCTCTATCTCAACGCGCTGGCAGGCCGGGGCGTGCACCTCGTCACGCCAAACGACTACCTGTCAAAGTTCGGCCTCCAACAGATGGGGCCGA
This sequence comes from Anaerolineae bacterium, assembly GCA_020848665.1. GTDB lineage: Bacteria > Chloroflexota > Anaerolineae > Aggregatilineales > Aggregatilineaceae > DYGX01. Next base: position 1,587 of record JADLHR010000103.1, on the reverse strand, counting down.
TCTACCACTTTCTGGGGCTGACCTCCGCCGTGATCCAGAATCGCGGCGAGACCGACACGATGCACTCTTTCCGCTTCAACCCGAAGTGGGCCAGCGCCGATGCACGCTTCCAGAACCTGGAAGAGATCGACCGCCGCGAGGCTTACCTGGCGGATGTCACCTATGGCACGAACAACGAGTTCGGCTTCGACTACCTGCGCGATAACATGGTGCACTCCGACGAGCGCATGGTCCAGCGCGGGCATTATTACGCCATCGTGGACGAGGTGGACAATATCCTGATCGACGAGGCGCGCACTCCGCTGATTATCAGCGGCCAGGCGGACCAGCCGTCCGAGTTGTACACGCTGTTCGCGCGGCTGGTGCGCTCGCTGAAAGCCAGCAGCCAGGACAGTATTGAGCGTGAGGACCCCGATGGGGACTATGTCGAGGAGCTGCGCACGCGCAGCGTCTACCTGACTGAGCAGGGCGTTGATAAGATGGAGCGCAAGCTCGTGCAGGAAGGCCGCCTGCACGGGGACAATCTCTACAGCGCTGAAAACTCGGAGATGCTGCCCTACCTCGACAACGCGCTGCGCGCCCAGGTGGTCTACCAGCTCGACAAGGATTACGTCGTGATGAGCGGCCAGGTGATCATCGTGGACGAGTTCACCGGGCGGCTGATGCACGGGCGGCGCTTCTCGGAAGGGCTGCACCAGGCGATTGAAGCGAAAGAAGGCGTCGAGGTCCGCACCGAAAACCTGACGCTGGCGACGATCACCTTCCAGAACTACTTTCGCATGTACGAGAAACTGGCCGGAATGACCGGCACCGCCGCCACCGAAGCCAACGAGTTCGACGAGATCTACCGGCTCGAAGTGACCATCATCCCGACCAATCTGCCCAATATCCGCGCCGACCACCAGGACCAGGTCTACATGACCGAGAAGGGGAAGTGGATGGCGGTGGTCGCAGACATCAAAGACCGCCAGCAGCGCGGCCAGCCGGTGCTGGTCGGCACGACTGCGATCGAGACCAGCGAGCGCCTGAGCAAGATGCTCGATCGGGCCAGCGTCGAGCACCAGGTGCTCAACGCCAAGCAGCACGAGCGCGAGGCAGTGGTCATCGCCCAGGCCGGGCGACCCGGCGCGGTCACGATCGCAACCAACATGGCCGGGCGCGGTGTGGACATCCTGCTCGGCGGCAACCCGGACGGCCTGGCGCGCGAAAAGCTGCGCAAGCGGTACAACATCGACGTGACCGAGGCGACCGAGGAACAGTGGCGCGACGTGCTGGCCGAGGCGAAGGCCGAGATTGCCGCTGCTCGTCAGAAGGTGCTGGCCGAAGGCGGACTGTACGTTCTGGGCACCGAGCGGCACGAAGCGCGCCGGATCGACAACCAGCTGCGCGGACGCTCTGGCCGCCAGGGTGACCCCGGCGAGAGCCGCTTCTACCTGTCGATGGAAGACGAGCTGATGCGGCGTTTCGGCGGCGACCGCGTCAAGGGCTTCATGCAGTGGGCAGATATGCCCGAAGACATGCCGATCGAGCATGGCATGATTACCAAGTCGATCCAGCAGGCGCAGATCCGCGTTGAGGGGCACAACT
>JADLHR010000102.1 GCA_020848665.1 Anaerolineae bacterium | reverse complement strand
TAGCCGAACTCCTGATCCGGCGTCGGCGGGGGCGGGGTTGGCTCCGGCGGTTCGGTCGGCTCGACGGTCGCGGTTGGCTCTGGCGGCTCCGTCGGCTCCGGCGGTTCCGTTGGCCCCGGTGGTTCCGTCGGCTCGGCGGTCTCCGTAACCACTGGTGGCGGCCCAGGCGTGTTCGTGATCGACAGCGGGTTCTCTGGCGTGTACGAGGCGACAGCCGCGACCTGGGTCCAGAAGTCGTCGGCGGGCAGCGTCTCGCGCGGGACAATCGTCCCGCCCAACAGGTTGTAGACCGCGTTGCTGAAGACATTGCCGACGGCTGGACCAGTGATCGTCAGAACGGCGATCAGCGCGATAGCGACCAGGGCGAGGATCAGCACGTATTCGGCCAGCGCCTGCCCGCCGTGACGGCCGGGCGGCGGCGAAGCGGGCGAGCGCCCGCTGAAGGGATGCGGCTGGCATCTTCTGCGGTCGGACATCGTTGACATCCTCTCCTGCGCCGATCGCGAAAATCGGCGGCTCCCGGTTCGCGCTGAGACCTTTGCGCCGGCGAGATGCGGGGCAGTGGCGCGCCGAAACGGCCCGAAAACAGCCTGAACCTCTCATTTCTAATAGTACCTGACTCTGCCAGGTGCGGGGTTTATGTTTTGTAGGGGAGTTGTCGGAAACCATTGACAAATGACCAGTGACAAAGTTGCAAGGCGTCACTGGTCATCTGAGGCGGCTCGTGATAGCCTCAGGCCAGGCTCACGACTATTCTGCAACGGCTGCACTTGCACCTGCCTATTTTGCGAAAGGATTTTTTCTCGATGTCTGCAACGATCATTGATGGAAGCGCGGTCGCCGCCCGGCTGCGCGCGGAAACTGCTCAGGACGTGGAAAAGATGGTCGCGGAGCACGGCGTCCGGCCAGGGCTGGCGACGGTGCTGATCGGCGACAACCCGGCGTCCCAGTCGTATGTCCGTATGAAGCAGAAAGCCTGCGCCGAAGTTGGTATCCAGTCGTTTGGGTATGATCTGCCGGCGGATACCGGCCAGCAGGAAGCCGAGGCGCTTGTCCGCGAGCTGAACGCCAATCCGGCTATTCACGGTATCCTCGTCCAGCTTCCGCTGCCGGATCACCTCAAGGAAGAGCCGATTCTGAACGCGATCAGCCTCGAAAAGGACGTGGACGGCTTCCACCCGGTCAATATCGGCCGGCTGGCGATGAAGGGCCGCGACCCGCTGTTCATCCCCTGCACGCCCTACGGCGTTATAGTGCTGCTGGAGGAGGCGGGCGCGAAGTTCGACGGCGCGAACGCGGTAGTGCTGGGCCGCAGCAATATCGTCGGCCTGCCGACCGCCATGCTGCTGGTGCACCGCAACGCGACCGTAACGATCTGCCACAGCCGGACCAAAGACTTGCCTGAAGTCTGCCGCCGCGCCGATATCCTGGTAGCGGCGGTTGGCCGCGCCCAGATGGTCAAGGCTGACTGGATCAAGCCTGGCGCGATCGTGATCGACGTGGGAACCAACCGCGTGGACGATCCGTCCGCCAAGCGCGGCTACCGGCTGGTGGGGGATGTGGCGTTCGACGAGGCGAAGGAAGTCGCTGGTGCGATTACCCCGGTTCCTGGCGGTGTCGGCCCGATGACGATCGCGATGCTGCTGCGCAACACGCTGCGCGGCGCGGCGCTGACAATCGGACGCTGATCGGCGCGGGCGTTTCATCGCGCGCGGGGGGCGCTTGTGACCGCGCCCCCGCGCGTGCTACACTCCCCGGACTGTGCCCTGCCGCAGTGAACCCTGTGGATGATCGAGCGGAGACTGCCTGATGCCGACACTCCTGGCGAGAAACGCGCTCGTCGTCGCCACACTGGACGACGAGCGCCGCGAAATCCCTGATGGCGCGATTTTTGTGCGCGACGGGGTGATCGAACAGGTCGGGCCAGGCGCGAGCCTGCCGCAGACCGCCGACGAGGTGCTTGATCTGACCGGGCACGTCGTGATCCCTGGGCTGGTGAACACCCATCACCATTTCTACCAGACGCTGACCCGCGCGGTATCGGACGCGCAGAATAAGGAATTGTTCGACTGGCTGGTGACGCTCTATCCCATCTGGGCCAGGATTACGCCCGAAGGGATTCGCGTCAGCGCCCAGATCGCCGCAGCGGAGCTGGCGCTCTCCGGCTGCACGACCGCCAGCGACCACCTCTACCTGTTCCCTAACGGCGCCCGGCTCGACGACGAGATCGAGGCGGTGCAGGAAGTCGGTCTGCGCTTCCACGCCAGCCGGGGCAGCATGAGCCTGGGCGAGAGCCAGGGCGGTTTGCCACCGGACAGCCTGGTCGAAGACGAGGACGCGATCCTGGCCGACTGCCGGCGCGTGATTGAGACGTATCACGACAACGCGCGCTACGCCATGCTGCGCATCACGGTCGCGCCGTGCTCGCCGTTCAGCGTCACGCAGGACCTTATGCGCGAGGCAGCGGCCCTGGCCCGCGCCTATCCGGGTGTGCGGCTGCATACGCATCTGGCCGAGACTAAGCCGGATGTGCAGTACAGCCTCGATCAGTTTGGGCTGCTGCCGGGCGAGTATGCTGAGGACGCTGGGTGGATTGGTGAGGACTGCTGGCACGCGCATTGCGTCCATCTTTCGCCGGACGCGATCGCGCTCTTTGGCCGCACCGGGACCGGCGTCGCGCATTGCCCTGGCAGCAACGCGCGCCTGGCGAGCGGTATCTCTCCGGTAGTCGAGATGCTGCGGGCGGGGGTTCCTGTCGGGCTGGGCGTGGACGGCTCGGCCAGCAACGATAGCTCGCATCTGCTCAACGAGGCGCGCCTGGCGATGCTGTTCCAGCGCGCCAAGGGCGATCCGGCGGCGCTGACAGCGCGCCAGGCGCTGGAGCTGGCGACGCTCGGCGGGGCGCGCGTGCTGGGACGCGACGACATCGGCGCGCTGAAGCCTGGCATGGCGGCGGACTTTGCCGCCTATGATGTGCGTGGGATCGGCCACGCCGGGGCGCTGCACGACCCGGTGGCGGCGCTGCTGTTCTGCACGTCGATCAACGCTGCATACAACGTGACCAATGGCCGCGTGATCGTGCGCGCAGGGCGGCTGACGACGCTGGAGATCGAGCCGGTGATTGAGCGCCACAACGCGCTGGCGCGCGCACTGATCAACGGTGACTGACGAGGGCAGAGCGATGCGTAACAGGCTGGTGGTGCGCGGCGGGCAGGTGGTGCTGCCGCAGACGGTGGTCACAGCGGACTTGTGGGTCACCGGAGAAACGATTGAGGCAGTGCTGACGCCCGGCGCAGAGACTCCCGCTGGCGCGCGCGTGATCGACGCGGCGGGCTGCCTGGTCTTTCCTGGCCTGGTGGATCCGCACACTCATATCCAGCTTGACACCGGTGTCTATCGGACGGCGGACGACTGGGCAATCGGCACGCGCACCGCGGCGTTCGGCGGCGTGACAACCGTTGTTGACTTTGCGACGCAGTTCCCTGGCATGACTTTTGAGCAGGCGCTGGAGGCGCGGCTGGACGAGTGCGCCCCGGCGCTGATCGATTACGGCCTGCACATGATGGTCACCGATCTGCCATCTGATCCCGACGAGGCGCGGCGCTGGCTGGCGGCGCTGCGCGACAGCGGCGTGCCGAGCATCAAGCTCTATACGACCTATCGCCCGAACTACTACGCCGACGACGCGACGCTGCTGCACACCTTCCGCGCCATGCCGCCGGACATGCTGGCGCTGATCCACTGCGAGAATGACGCGCTGGTGTCCGGCGCGACGCTGCGGCTGGTCGAGGCCGGGCAGACCGCCTGGGCCTTTCACGGCCAGGGGCGCCCACCCGAAGCTGAGGTCGAGGCTATTCGGCGCGTGCTGTATCTTGCGCAGGTGGCGGGCGCAGCGGTGTACATCGTCCACTGTTCGACCGCCGAGTCGGTGCGGACGGTGGAAGCGGCGCGCCGTGACGGGGCGACCAGGATATTCTGCGAGACCTGTCCGCAATACTTCTGGCTGGATGACAGCCGCTACGCCGCTCCGAATGCTGAGCACTTCATCCTTCAGCCGCCGCTGCGTCCGGCGGCCTGGCAGGTGAATCTGCTTGATGCGGCTCCGGCGCTGAGCGCAGTTTCGACCGATCATTGCGATTACACGCTGGCGCAGAAACAGGAATTCACCGCGTTCACGCAGACGCCGGGCGGCCTGCCAGGGCTGGAAACTTCTTTCGCGTTAACCTACACGCGGGGGGTACACCACACGCGCGAGCGCCAGCAGGCTGGCGAGCCGGTGCGCCCGCTTTCGCTGCCGGAGCTGGCGCGGCTGATGGCGGGGGACCCAGCGCGGCTGTTCGGGCTGTGGCCGCGCAAGGGCGCAATTCTTCCTGGCAGCGACGCCGACCTGATGATCTACGACCCGGCGCCGCAGGCGACTCTTCGCGCCGCCGATCAGCATACAATCGCGGGCTATACGCCTTACGAAGGGATCACGGTTCAGGGCCGGGTGCGGACGGTTATCAGCCGGGGCGAGGTAATTGTGGAGGATGGCGCGCTTCACGCGTCGCCGGGACGCGGGCGATTTTTGCGCGGCGCGCCGTTCGCGCCGCCGCCTGCGCGCCGCTGACCGCCTTCGCCGTTTTCCGCGTGAGAGGGGACGTGCGCTCAGAAGGGTGGAAACAGCCGGTCTTCATAGGGTAGAATAGGCTGCGTCGGCGAGACCCCGCGCCCGCATCGGTGTTAAGATGGGTGGGCACGCTTGCTGCGCTGCCTGTCGTGGCTGGGTGAGCCGGAAGCAGCGGAACAGAATTGCGCGCGGACTTCTAGAACAGTGCGCGTGATAGCCCGCGTTCACAAGCAGAATGTTCACAAACAGAATACGGAGAGGATAAAATGCCAGTGAAAGTTGACTCCGCGCTCGTGGAGTCGATCCGGTCGGGTGTTGCTGACCAGCGAAATACGATTCTAGATTTTTTCCGTGAGATCGTAGCTATCCCAAGCGTGATGGGGCAGATCGGCGACGTTGGCGCGCGCGTTGCCGAGGAAATGAAACGGCTGGGCTTTGAGGACGTTCGCTTTGACCGGATGGGCAACGTCCTGGGCCGCGTCGGGAATGGGCCGCGCATCCTGCTCTATGACAGCCACCTGGACACAGTTGACATCGGGGATTCGTCCGCCTGGGAATGGGACCCTTTTCAGGGCAAAATCGAAGATGGCGTCTTCTACGCACGCGGCGCAGGCGACGAGAAACAGTCCACACCGGGCATGATCTACGGCATGGCGCTGGCGCGCGATCTGGGCTTCCTGGATGAATTCACGCTCTATTACTTTGGCAACATGGAAGAAGACTGCGACGGGATCGCTTCGAACGTGCTGGTTGAGGTTGAGGGCATCCGCCCCGACTTCGTGGTGATCGGCGAACCCACGCGGATGCAGGTCTATCGCGGCCACAAGGGGCGTGTCGAACTCAAGGTGGTCGCCAAGGGGCGGTCGATTCATGCCGCGTCAAACCAGTTGGGTGACAACGCGATCTACAAAATGCTGCCGGTGATCGCTGGGGTCAGGGACCTGAATGACCGGCTACACACCGACCCGTTCCTGGGCCAGGGACGGATCACCGTCAGCAAGATCGAATGCCAGACGCCGTCGCTTAACGCCGTGCCGGACGAATGCACGATCTACATCGACCGGCGCCTGACCTTTGGCGAGAGCAAAGAAGAAGCCGTCGCGCAGGTTCAGGCGCTTATTCCCCCGGAGCACGCCGCCGCGATCCACGTCGAAATCCTGCATTACGACACGCCCAGCTACACCGGGTACCAGTATCCGGTCGAGAAGTACTTCCCCGCCTGGGCTATCGGCGAGGATCACTCGCTGGTTCAGGCCGGGCTGGCAGCCTGCCAGATGTTGTGGAACCAGACGACACCGGCCGGAAAATGGGACTTTTCGACCAACGGTATTTACTGGAACGGGAAAGCCGGCATCCCGTCGATCGGTTTCGCCGCCGGAGATGAAAAGACGGCTCACGGCATCCTGGACCAGGTGCCGCTGGAAGACGTAGTTCGTGCCACCGAGTTCTACGCGCTCTTGCCTGCGCTACTCAGCGACTAAAAGGGGAATTGGGACATGCAGACACGTTTGATTGGGCGGGACATGATCACGCCCGACGAATGGACCGACGACGAAGTCAACACCATCTTCGAGGTCGCGTTCGATCTCAAGCGCCGGCGTGCGCTGGGCGAGCCGCACGCACTGCTGCGCGACAAGGTGCTGGCGATGTTGTTCTTCTTCACCAGCACGCGCACCCGCGTCAGCTTCGAGGCGGGCATGGCGCAGCTTGGCGGGCACGCGCAGTTTATCGACAGCACGACGACGCAGATCTCGCATGGTGACACGGCCAAGGAAATCGGCGAGATCGTCGGGCGCTACTGCGACGGGATCGCGATCCGGCAGTGCGACTGGGGCGTCGGGAATGACTATATCCGCGCGGTGGCCGAGGCCAGCCGCGTGCCGGTGCTGAATATGCAGTGCGACTGGTATCACCCCTTCCAGGCGCTGGCCGACATGATGACGGTTTTTGAGCGGTTCGGGCGGGATGTGCGCGGCAAGACGATCAACGTCTCGTGGGCCTACGCATCCAGCTACCAGAAGCCGCTTTCAGTGCCGCAGAGCCTGATCACCCTCGCTACCCGCTTCGGCATGAACGTGCGCCTGACGCACCCGCCGGAGTTCAAGCTGATGCCGGAAATCCTCGACCTCGCCACAGCGAACGCGCAGAAATCGGGCGGCAGCTTCGAGGT
>JADLHR010000101.1 GCA_020848665.1 Anaerolineae bacterium | reverse complement strand
CCGCTGTGCTGGTCGGCGCGCGGCCCGGCGGTCGTATCGCTGACGTAATAGGCGTGGAAGGTAGTCAGCGGCTCAGCAGGGGTGGGCTTGGTGGACATCGGCACCAGATAGCGGCGCTTGATCTCGCCGTAAGGGCCGATCGCCTCGCCCGCCGCCACACCGACCGGCGCGCCGCCGGTGATCATGTGCGTCTCGGTGAAAAAGACCTTCAGCCCTTCCTGGCGCACGAACGCTTCAATACCGGGGCGGATGACGCCCGTCGCGTCGTAATACGCGGGCCGATAGGCGCATTCCGGCAGCCAGATACCGCGCGGATCGCGCCCGAAGAAGTGGCGATAGCTCTGCGCGCCGGTGTGAAGCTGGCCGCGAATAGCGCTGTCGCGGCCCAGCAGCGGCAGATAGCCATGCGTCGCTGCGCTGGTCGTGATCTCAATATATCCTTCGTCCTGAAGCAGTTTGAACGCGCCGAGCAGATCGCGGTTGTAGCGCCGGTCGAACGAGTCTTTGATGTGCTCGTAGTACTGCTGGTAGAACCCGGCGAGGTATTCCAGGTGCTTGTGGCCGACCCACCAGGGCTTCGGCTCCGGCGGCGCGATCAGGTCTTCTTCGTCCTCGTCTTCGAGGTCCGCATCGGCCAGCGTATCGGCCAGCGCGCCGGCCACTGCGCGCTCGACCGCCGCGCGATCGACCGGCGGCAGATCGCTTTCCTCGGCTTCCTCGCGCGGCACGCCGACCACTTCTTCCTCGCCGCGAAAACGCAGCACGTCCTGTTTGGCGCGCGCGATCTTGTCGTCGAGGTAGTGGTCGAGGTTATTCAGCACATCCGCGTCGGCAAGCTGCTCGGCCAGGACAGGCGTGATCCCGACCGTGATCCGGTACGGAACGCCCTCGTCGCGCAGATCGTAGAGCGCGTCGAGCAGCGGAATGTAGGTTTCGCTGGCGGCCTCGTGGATCCATTCCTCGCCGTGCGGCCAACGCCCCGCCAGCCGGGCGTAGGGCAAGTGACTGTGCAAGACAAAGGTGAACGCGCCAAGGGCACTCATCGGGATATCCTCTCTGGTGTCCGCTCCGCCGCTCGCGTCAGGCCGCGCCGGAATTGCGAAGACGCAACTCTGGCGCCGATTGTAACGGGAAACTCCGCGCAACCCCAAACCTCGGCTGCCGGGGTGCGAACAGACACAGCGGGCCTGCAGCGCGCCGGGTGACGACAGCGCGGCGGCATATGGTACAATCGCGCAACGAACAGGTTCGCCGGGACGTATTAGATGTACAGGATCGACGGTAGGGGATCCTGTCCTGCATCACCGGCCCACCCCCGCTTGCTATCTGCGTTAAAACTCTGCAAGGAGCAAATGAATGAACGCTTCTTCGAATCAGTGTGCAATCCGCGTCCAGAACGTCACGAAACGCTACGGCAGCTTCATCGCAGTCGACGATCTGACGTTCGAGGTCCGGCCTGGCGAGATTTTCGCTATGCTCGGGCCGAACGGCGCAGGGAAGACAACCACACTTCGTATGATCCTTGACATTCTCAAGCCCGACAGCGGCTCGATCGAGATTCTCGGCGGGCCGCTCACCGACGCCACCAAAGATCGTATCGGGTATCTGCCGGAGGAGCGCGGGCTGTACCGCGATGTGCCCGTGCTGGATGTGCTGACCTACCTGGCGCAGCTCAAAGGCGTTCCCAGGGCCGAGGCGCAGCGCCGCGCGGCAGCGATGCTCAAACAGGTTGGGCTGGAAGCGAACGCCAAAAGCAAGGTCAGCGAGCTGAGCAAAGGGATGCAGCAGAAAGTCCAGATCATTGCGACCGTGCTGCACCGTCCCGCCCTGGTGATCATTGACGAGCCGTTTTCGGGGCTGGACCCGGTCAACACGCAGATGATCAAAGACCTGCTGTACGACATGAACCGCGAGGGTGTCACAATCGTGATGTCCACGCACCAGATGAACCACATCGAGGAGATGGCTGACCGCCTGGTGATGATCGATCACGGGCGGCGCGTGCTGTACGGCAGCGTGCAGGAAGTGCGCGAGCGCTTCGCTGAGAACGCAGTCATCGTGGAAGGCACCGGCGACTGGGCGGCGCTGCCCGGCGTCGGCAAGGTGGATGTCTCGGAGACCGGGCGCGAGTTCACGCTCCATCTGGCCGATGGCGTCTCGCCGGACGAGATCATGCATGCCGTAGCCATCGACCCCGCCTATCACGTCCGCCGCTTCGAGCTGGCCGTGCCCAGCCTGACCGAGATCTTCATTCAGGTGGCCGGTGGAAACAACCACAACAATCACGGCAACAATCACGGCAACAATCACGGTAATAATCACGGCGCGTCGCGCAACGAGGGCTGAGCGATGTCCTGGGACAAGATGCTGCTCGTGCTGAAGCGCGAGTATGTGTTCAATTTCAAGCGCAAGAGCTTCCTGTTCACCGCGTTTGGCGTGCCGCTGCTGACGCTCGCGGCGATGTTCCTGATCATCCGCTTCACCGTTGGCCGCGAATCCAATCTGGCGGATTTCAACCGGATCGGCGTGGTAGACCGGGCCGGGATCGTCAGCGATCTGAGCACGCCGCCGGGTGAGAAGGATGCGCCGGAATACGTATTGGTGACCGATTCGGCGCTCACTGCGCCGGAAGGGGACAACCCGGCGGCGCGGGAAGCGTACTTCGCCGCGCTGGAAGACGCCGCTCGCCAGCAGTTTGACGCGGGCGACCTCGACGGGTACCTGGTGATCGCCAACAACTATAGCCTGACCGGGCAGGTCGATCTCTACACAAAAGGTAACATCCCGGCGGCGCTGACCAGCAACATCACGGCGTTCATGCGCCAGCAGCTTTCGGCGACCGTGCCGGACACGGTGCCGGTGCCGCCCGACCGCCTCGCGGACCCGGTCGAAGAGGTCATCCGCGATATTGACACCGGCGAAAAGCTAAGCGATGCAGCGCTGTTCGGGCGCATGCTGCTGCCATTCATCTTCGTGTTCATCTATTTCATCGCGTCCAGCACAACTGCCCAGTTCCTGATGAGCGGCGTCGTCGAGGAAAAAGAGAACCGCATGATGGAGATTCTGGCGACCAGCGTCCGGCCCAGCGAGCTGCTGTGGGGCAAGATGCTGGGGCTGGCGGCGCTCTCGTTCACACAGATCGGGCTGTGGCTCGGCGCCGGGCTGCTGATCGTCCTGCTCAACGAAGACGCGCGCGAGTTCGCCAGCGGGGTGCGCTTCGCGCCGCTGGATATCGTCCTGTTCGTGGCGCTGTTCGTGATCAACTTCCTGCTGTTCGCGTCGGTCATGCTCGGCATTGGCGCATCAGTCACCGCCGAAGCGGAGAGCCGCCAGTTCGCCGGGGTTTTCAGCTTCGTCAACGTCGCGCCAATCGCGCTGATCGTGACCTTCTTCACGAACCCTAACGGCCCGCTGCCGGTGTTTTTCAGCTTCTTCCCGTTCACGGCGGCGACCGGGCTGATCCTGCGCTTTGGCCTGGCGAGCGTGCCGCTCTGGCAGATCGTGCTTAGCGTGGCGATCCAGGTGGTCTCAGTGCTGGTCGTCATGTGGACCGCGACCAAGGTTTTCCGGCTGGGGATGTTGATGTACGGCAAGCGCCTGACCCCGCGCGAATTCTGGCGCGCGGTGCGTGAGGGGCGCGTCGCGCTGACAACCGGCAGTGGCGCGGCGGATAGCCCGGCAGCCAGGTAGGGAGCAGACAATGAGCCACTGGATTGATGTGTTTCGCTATGAGCTGCGGATGCAGTTCCGCCGCAAGGCCTATACCCTGCTGACGTTCGGCCTGCCGGCGCTGGCGCTGATCCTGTTCTTCGGTTACCAGGCGATCAAAGGGACAACGGGCGACGGGGAAACCGACACCCCGCTCAGCGCGCTTATGGACGAGACCGAGCAGACCGGCGCGACGAAAATCGGCTATGTGGACCAGACGCCGCAGGGCCTGTTCCCGCCGCCGGAAAGCTACCCCGGCGAGCCAGACGGCTGCAAGGCTGCGCCGGGCGGGGTTCAGTCGTTCAGCGCCGAGCTGATCAAGCGCATCAGCTCGCCCTACTGCCTGCGCGAGAACGTTCTCGCCTACGAGTCACAGAGCGCCGGAACGACGGCGCTGAAGGCGGGCGAGATCGAGGCGCTGTACGTTATCCCTGAGGACTATGTGGACAGCGGCAAGATTAACCTGTACGTGCCGGGCCTGACGATTGAGACCGGCCAGCGGGCCAGCGCGCTGATGGAAGACTTCGTAATCGCCAGCCTGCTGCGCAACGCTGACCCGGCGTCGTACGAAAAGCTCTACCTGCGGCTGCGCGCCCCAGCGTTCCTGGGCACGCACAGCCTGACTGAGGGCGAGGTGGCTGACGCCAACGAATACGACAACTTCGCGCTGACCTACGCGTTCGGGCTGATCCTGATGCTGAGCCTGTTCTGGGGCGGCGGCTATCTGATGCAGAGCGTCGTACAAGAGAAAGAATCGCGCGTGATCGAGATTATTCTGTCGTCGGTCTCGCCGGTGCCACTGCTGCTCGGCAAAATCCTGGCGATGGGCCTCACGGCGCTGATCCAGGTCGCGGTGCTGCTCGGCACGACGCTGTTCATCATGAGCCGGGCGGGCGATGCATTCGGCGTGCTGCAGGGCTTCGAGATCGATCCGGCGTCGCTGGTAATCGCGAGCGTCTATTTCATCCTCGGCTTCCTGATGTTCGGCAGCCTGATGGCCGCTATCGGCGCGCTGACCAGCTCTGTCCGCGAGAGCCAGAACTACGTCACGTTCGTCACGCTGCCAGCGGCGGCGCCGTTCTTCTTCCTGACGCTGTTCGCTGAAGAACCGAACGGGTCCATTGCAACCGCGCTGAGCATCTTCCCGCTGACCGCGCCGCTGTCGATGATCATGCGCGCCTCGGTGACGAGCATCCCCGCCGGAGAGCTGGCGCTGAGCATCGGCCTGCTGGTGCTGACGGTCGGCTTCGTGATCTGGCTGTCGGGGCGG
>JADLHR010000100.1 GCA_020848665.1 Anaerolineae bacterium | reverse complement strand
GCCACGACCCCCGCCAGCGTCGCCGCGCCCGCCAGCTCGCGGGGCAGCTCGCGGCCCCGGTTGCGCAGCAGGCTGACCACCTGGACCAGCGCCAGGGGCGACGCCAGCGCCAGCGGCAGCAGCGGCTTCAGCCCGCCAAGCGCCACCGCCACCAGAAATCCGATGATTGCCAGCGCCGCGTATACGACCAGCACGCGCTCCGCCGCCGCTGTCCGCGCATAGCGCCGCCCGCGCTGCCGGTCGATATAGGCCAGCTTGAGCGGGTGCTGCATCAGGAACGCGCCCAGCGCCGCCACGCCGAGGAAAAACCCCGGCAATGACGGCGCGACCAGCAGCCCCAGCGCGATTGGCTCCAGCAAAAACCCCCAGCCGCCGTGTTCCGGTGGCAGGGCAACAGCTTTCCAGCGAACCTGTGTCGGTGTGCGCAGCGGTATATCCATTTCGTCCCGAGTCATCATCATCTATCCGGTGCCCGCAGTCTACCCAACGATGCGCGCCACGCCTTGATCTGGATCAAAAGAGCAGCCAAGAGCAGCTAAAGACAGCTAGAAACAGCTAAAGACAGCGAGAAGCAGCCAAAGTCGGCAAAATGCGGTTCTCCGCTGTTCTCCGCTGCTCTTAGCTGCACTCTGCTGTCCTTAGCTGCTTCTCTGCGCCAGCCACGCGCCAAGCTGCGGCCAGAGCTGTGTCCCGGCGTCCGAGCCGACGACCATACCGATATGCCCGCTTTCCAGCACGATCAACTGCCTGTCGGCGCTGCTGATACGCTCGTGCAGCACGGCAACTGACTCCCAGGGCGCGATATGGTCGCGGCGCGCGGCGATCGTCAGCGTCGGGGCGGTGATGCGCGCCAGGTCGATCGGCTGCCCGTCGATCGTGAACGTCCCGTCCATCAGCGCGTTGCGCTGGTAGAGGTCCTTGACGTATTTGCGGAAGGCTTCGCCAGGAAAGGGCGTCGGGTCACGCGTCCAGAGCTGCATTGCGGCGAAGATGCGGGTGAAGGCTGGATCGTCGCGCCGCTCCCAGTAATCGAGCGCGCGCAGCAGCTCGTCGCTGGGGCGCACCATGTGAAAGGTGAAATTCAGCAGCTCAGCGGGGATGTTGCCGAGCGTATCGACCAGCAGATCCACGTCGAGATACTCAGGCCGCGTCCAGACGCTGTAGATCCCATCGTCGTGATAATTCACCGGCCCGGCCAGGTTGACCAGCGCGGCGACGCGGTCCGGCGCCAGCACGGTGTACGCCGCCGCCATCATCCCGCCCATGCAGTAGCCGAGCAGCGCGACCGACTCGGACCCGCTCTCGCGGCGCGCGACCTCAACGCAGCGGCCCAGCAGCCCGGTGATGTAGGCGTCGAGCGGGCGGGCGCGGTCGGCGGCGGTCGCCACGCCCCAATCGAGCATGTACACGTCCAGCCCGCGCCGTAGCAGCGCGCCGGCCAGCGATCGCTCCGGCGCGAGGTCCATCACGTAATAGTGGTTGATCAGCGAGGGGACGCACAGCACCGGGACAGGGCGCTGCGTTTCGGTCTGGGGCAGGTAGCGCAGCAGGCGCAGGCTGCCCTCGGCGTGGACCAGGCGCGCGGGCGTCTGCCCGACCAGCGTGCGCCCGGTGGCGCGGATCGCGTCCTGCGCGGCGGTGTAGCTGCGCCAGACCTGCGCCATTCCCGCGCCCCACAGGGCAGCCCACTGTTCGAGCAGATCATCCATGCGCGCCGCCATCGCCAAGATGCTGCTCCAGCCGGTCCAGCCGCGCCGAGAGGTCATCGAGCCGCGCTTGCAGGTGTTCCAGCAGCAGCCGCTGGCGCTCGCCCTGCTGGTAGGCCAGCGCGAGATTGAGCGCGGCAGCATGCAGCATGCGCTCGATCCGCTGCCGCGAGCGCAGCGACGCGCTGAGCTGCTGCCCGGCGCGCGTCAGAAACTCCGGCGAGCGCGATACTTCGTCCCAGTAGGCCGCGATCGCGCGCTCCCAGGCTTCGACGCTCTGGCGCAGCGTGACCGGCGGCTCAGTCATCACGCAACCGGCCCTCGAGGTGGTCCACTTTCGCGCTCAGCGCCTCGACCTGATTCGTCAACCGCTCGATAATGCCGATTAACTGCGCCTGCTGGTCCTGTCCGGTGGAGTGAGCGGACGCTGTGCCGCGCGCCAGACTGTCGGCCATCGACTCGCCCATGCGTCGCCCTTGCTCCAACATTAGCTCCATCGACTGAAGCATAATATCGGTGTAACGCGGGGCCATTTCGCCCCACAGCCGCGCCGTCTCGGCGAAGATGCGCTCCGGCGAAGGCGTCTCGTCGCCCGCGAATGCCTGGCGAATCGTCTCGTTCAGGTGGTCCTGCATGAAGGCCAGCGCATCGCCGAAGCGCGCAAAATCGGCAGTGTGATCGCTTTGCACGTGCTTGATCACGCCGCGCCAGCGGGCCGGCTGCCCGTCGGCTTCTTCGCGGACAAAACGTAAGACAAACGACACCACGTCCTGATTCATACTGCGCGCTCCGATGTTAGGCGGCCTGTCCTGATTCAGCGTACTCCTGCCGCGTTGCAGGCCGGTTGCAGGCGAGCCGCACCCTCCTGGTAAGGCTCAGCGTGGCAGCAGCGACGCCAGCGCATCCCCGCGCGCGATGGCCTGCGCCAGCGCGGTCGTCCCGGCCATTGGCTCCAGGTCCAGCCCCTCGCGCAGCGCCTCGCACCCCTGCTCGTAAGCGCGCAGCGCCAGCGGACGATTGCCGCGCAGCGCGTGGCTGAGCATCATGATCCGGTAGGCTTCTTCCCAATAGCGGTCAAGCATCAATACCGACTGGCAGAGATCGACCGCCTCCTGATAGCCGCCGCGCGGCAGCAGCAGCGCGGCGAGCCGCATCGCGCCCGACAGATAGAGCGTGTGCAGGCGCTCGCGCTCCAGGCTCGACCAGTCCTCGTACAGCGCGTCCGGCAGGTACTCTCCGGCGTAGAGATCAATCGCGGCGCGATACGCTTTGATCGCGCCGTCGGGATCGCTCGCTTCGAGCCGCGCGGCCTGCTTCAGCCCGTCGCGGAACTCAGCGGCGTCGATGGTCAGGTCGGCGTCCGGGTCCAGCCCATAGGCCAGGCCGGAGCGGCTGATGTAGGTTGAGAGTGAGCGCGCCGAGCGATCAGGCTGGAGCGCGTCGTTCAGCGCGTTGAGCGCAACCTTAAAATCGCGGTCGGCGCGCTCCTCGTCGAGCGTCGGCCACAGCTCCGCCACGATCCGCTCCTTCGGCATCACCGGGTGATGGTCGTTGAGCCGGATCGTGATCAGAAACTGAAACAGGCGCTGAGCCTTTTCGCGCTTCCAGATGACCGCCGGCAGTTGCTCCCCGTCAAGCCAGACGCGGAACAGGCCGAGCGTCTGAACGCGCAGCGACTCGCTCATCATCCTACAATCCCAGGTGTCACGCGCGCTCGCCTGCCGCGCCCGCCTCGTCTCTAGAGGCTGTTTTGCACTTTGTGGTCTGGTTTCCAGGCCATCCCCCCATCCTTCCGACCTGCGGTCGGCTTTCCTTCCCCCAGAACGAGGGAAGGAAAAAAAGCCGGATGGACTCCCCTTCCCTCATTTTGGGGGCAAGGGGCCGGG
>JADLHR010000099.1 GCA_020848665.1 Anaerolineae bacterium | reverse complement strand
TGCTATCTCTGATCGTACCAGCGGACGGCGCCGCCGGCAATTCTCCCGCGTTATTGCACGCTGGCTCAGCCGAGCGGCACCGCGCCGCAGAGATGCACCGCGACGCCCATCGCCTCGAACATCGCTGCCTTAGCGGCCAGCGCACGATCGGCGCTCGCGGCGTCCGGCGCGTAGGCGATCTGGATATGGTTCGCCTTATGGCGGCCCATGAACTGGTCACGCGTGACACCGTTCACGACGCCATGCACAATCGGCCAGGCGTAATCGGTCGCCCGCCAGCGGCGCTCAGTTTCTTCTTCAGGCAGCGTGACGACATGGCCGCGCCCGATGTCCACATGCAGCCCGCCGTCCATCACGTAGACGCGGCTCCAGACAATCTCGCCTGGTTTGCCGACACCCTTCAGCGTGCCGCCGCCGAACGGGAAGAACATCGGCGGCTGCCGCTCGCTGATCGCGCCGGCATATCCGCCCACAAAGTGCGAAGCCGGAGCCGCGCCCGAAATCATGAACACCCACACATAGTCGTCTACACCGTTGCCGGTGAAATGCTCGCCCCAGCGCACGTCGTGCAGCGTGGTGGACGGATCGTGGCCGAGCGCAGACCACACGCGGTTCGTCACCAGCGCGTCAAGCGCCGCGCCCTCGTCAACCTCGTTGAAGTGCGGTAGCGCCTTCCCGGCGTATAACTCAGCGCCGGTTTCGGCATGATACGCGGGCGGGCGCTCTGGATTATTCAGCAGCCCTTCGACCAGGTCCGAGGCGGGCGCCATATCCTTCAGACCCTGCTGGTACTGGATGCCCACCGCCGCGCAGCCGAAGGCGTCCGCCATGCGCAGCGCCGCGATGTACATCCGGCACTGCTCACGAATCTGGTCGTCGGTTAGCTCGGTGGCGGGATCGCTGCCCGTCCTGAACGTGACGCCGCGCTGATCCAGCCAGTCGCGCACGGCCTGCGCTTCCTGGTCGCTCACTCGGCGCATCGCCGCGACCAGCGCCGACTGGCTGAGCCGTTCCTTATAGACGCCCATCGCGTTCAGCATCTCGTCGTCGATGATGGCGTTGTACATCCCCATGCAGCCTTCGTCGAACACGCCGAGGATCGCCTTTTCGTGCGCGAGCTGCGCCGCCAGCGCGCGGCCCAGTTTGGCTTCGGCGGCGGGGAGCTTGCCTGCATCCAGCGCGCGGACGTGGCTGGCGTCGTGATCAATGCGCCCCTCGTAAATCCACTGGCGGATCCCGTTAAGAAAGAACTCGTCGTCGAAGTTCTCGCTCCAGATCGTGCTGTAAGGCACCCCCGCTTTGGTCAGCGAGCCGTTGAGGTTGAGCAGGCCCACCAGCCCCGGCCACTGGCCGCTCCAGTTGGCGACGGTCAGGATCGGCCCGCGATGGCTACGCAGCCCGGCCAGCACGTGATGGCTGTACTGCCAGACCGACTCAGCCACAATGACGCGCGCGTCCGGGTGGATTTTCTGAAAGATATCCATGCCCATCCGCTGCGACGAGATGAAGCCGTGCTTTTGCACCGGGTCATAGTCGTGACCGCGCCGGACCGTAATCCCTTCGCGTGCCAGGGCCGCGACAAGCTGCTTCTCCATCGCTTCCTGTGCGGGCCAGCATTTCTGGTTGGCCGACAGGCGCAGATCACCGCTGGCGACCAGAATCGCTTCGTTTTCTCCACTGGGAGCAGGCTCGGTAAATTCAGGCAAGTCGTAAGGGGTCATGTTCTATCGCCTTCTCTTCTTTGAGCGAGGCGCGGCTGCGGCGCCTGCGAAGAATTCTCTGCGACTCTATTCTAGACCTGCGCGTGTGAAGATGCACGATCTGTCGCGCGCTTAGATATCTGCCGCCTTGAACCACTCTGGGCGGGTCAGGTCAACCTTCAACTCGCGCAGGTACATGCCATCGGCGCGCTGTTCGAGCGTGCTGGTCGAGATCCCGATCTCGATATCGAGATGCTTCAGCCCGCGAATGTGGTTCACGCCGAATTCGAGATAGCCCCGCGCCGAGTCGTGCTCATAGTCGCGGACCCCCGTCCGCTCGAACAGGTCGAGCACCGGCGGGATGTCGTCGCCAAACACCTTCGCGGACTTCAGCAGATAGTCATGGCTGGACAGCGTCACCGTACCCGGCAGCTTACGCCCGTAATTCTGCTGATAGTTCTGCCCGGTGAACTTGTTTTCGAGCGAACAGTAATGCACGCCGATCGACAGTTTCTGGTCAAGAGTGAACTCGACCAGGTCCAAACAGTCCAGCTCGCTGCGCGCGATCGGCACGCCGCCCGCGTACCAGTAATCGTACAGCGTCTCGTAGGGCCGCGCCTTTGCCTCGAAGCCGCGCGCGTTGAACTCGGCCGCGTTGATCAGCGGATAGCACAGCTCCAACAGGTTGACGCTGAAAATACCGATACGGTCCAGTTCCAGCAGCAACGCGCGCATTTCGTCCCGCGCGCCGGGCGGAACCGGCATCTCGACCATGACCTGCGGAATATACTGGCGGGCCAGCGCGATCCGCTCCAGGATATGCTGGCGCGCTTTCGGCGTGTCGTGCATGCGGATGCTGAAGCGAATCTCGTCGAGGCAAGCCGCCTGCAAATCACGCAGAATCGGCTCATCGACATAATCGCCGCAGGTATACAGCCGCTGGTGCGCGTGGGGATACAGCTCACGCGCGCGCCGGAAGAAGGCCAGCGCCTCGTCCTTGTGCAGCAGCGGCTCACCGCCCGTCAGCGCGATGCAATCCATCTGCTGCCCCTGCGCGGCGATCTCGTCGAGTTCCTGCACCAGATTGCGCGTGTGCGAGGTGTGAAACTCGTAATCCACCTGGTTCGGGTTGAAGCAATAGAAGCAATCGCGGTGGCAGCGCAGCGAGATAAAGAACGTCGCGCTGCCGACCCCTTTCTTGCACGCGACGCACGCGGGCGAGATCGCGTTGACATAGATGCTGCGCCCGCCGTTGCGAATATGCGCCCCCTTGCGACGCAGGCGCTCGCGCCGCTGCGCGGCTTCTTCGGCGTAGTTCTGCGCGTCGATCGCAATCCCCGTCGCGCGGATCTGCTCCATAAACCGGTCGTAGATGCCAAGATACAGCGCCGCGTACTTGAAGAAGACCGGATTAGTGATCTGGCTGTGCGTTTCCGGTGTGATGGGTATGATCACGCCCCATACTCCTCAACAACTCCCTGGACGGCTGTGAACTATTCGGCCAGGCCGGGGAACTTCACGTCCCACGGAATCGCCACGTCATAGATGCGCGCCAGTTCCAGCAGGCCGCCATGCACCAGCAGCGCCAGCCCGCGATAGAAGTCAGTCTGCGCGTAATCGACCGCCAGCTCGGCCCACTTCCAGCCCCAGCGCAGCAAGTGATTCGCCAGGAACTCGCGCTGCGCCGCCAGCAGCTCGGCTAGCTGATCTTCATCCTCGTCTTCAAGCGCCGCAACGCCCTGCTCCGACAGGTGCGCGATGAAGCTCATCTCAAACGCGATGTGGTCTTCCGGCTCCTTGCCATCGGTGCTCGGCTCGACGCCGAAGCGCGCGAACCAGCGTCGCACGTCCAGCGTCTCTTCCTGGAAGGTCAGGCGCTCCTGGCTGAAATAGACCGATTCCCAGGCCGGGACCATCATCCGCCGCTGGCCGACCAACAGGCGAGCATAATCCACCTTCAGATCGCGCAGCGCAGCCTCGCTCAATCCATCGCGCGCCAGCGCCGCCGCCCAGTCTTGCAACAGTTCCAGGCCGCGCTGCATACTTTCCTGCTCGCCCGCAAACGGCGCTTCATCGAACAGGTTGTCCGCCGCCAGCGGCTCAAGCCATTCACGCGCCGGGTTGCTGTAGAGCAGCTTGCCGAGCAAGCCAAAGAGCAGCGCCTCGCCCATCAGAACGGGCGTCCAGTCAGTTTGGTAGGTGGAGCCAGGGGATGTCGCAGTCACGAATGCGCTCCAATCTAGGCGTTTGAAAGTACGTAACAGGTCAGGCCGTGCGCGATACTACGCCAGGGATCGCGGCACAGGGTGAGTATAGACGAGATCGACCGGCGGGATGGGGGTCAATCATCATCAGAACCGGCGATTTATGTATGTAAACCGGGTATTGCTGCCAGACTCCGCGCGCCCGGCGCGGCCAACCAAAACGTTTTCGTTATTCCGGGTGTTGGGTATAATACCGTCGAGTATAGAGTCTTGTCTCCGCACCGGGCCGGGCAGGGGCTGCCGTTCAGCACTCACCCCGGTTCACCGATGGTTTTTGATGATGATTTCCATCCGTCCGATGGTGTCCGAAGATATCTCGCCGATCGCGGGCTGGATCGCCGCGATTCCCCTGTGGCAGCGTTACGATTATTCCGCAGAAGCCGCGCAGCGTGGCCTTGAACAGGCGCTGGCGCGGGCTGATCTGCTGCTAACTGTCGATGTGGATGACGCTTTCGCCTGCGGACTGGCCTGGTGTGTGCCACGCGGTGCGTTTGGCCGCAGCTATTACCTGCGATTGCTCGGCGTGCAGAGCGGGCTGCACAGCGCGGGCCTCGGCGCAACGCTGCTTGGCGCCGCCGAGCGCGAAGCCGCGCACAGCGCCAGTGACCTCGTGCTGCTGGTATCCGACTTCAACGCGGACGCGCAGCGTTTTTACCAGCGCCAGGGCTACCGGCAGGTGGGGGCCATTCCCGGCTACGTCCTGCCGGATGTCACGGAGCTGATTTTCTGGAAACGCCTGGTTCCATCGGGCGCGCATTAGCGCAGAAAAGGAGGCGTTCGGCCACTGTCTCCACGCTCGCAGGTGCGGTTCAGTCCAGATGTGGCTTCTTCGAGGCAGCTTTTCGGTGCAGCTTTTTCTGAGAGAGGAATTGACATGAGATCAGCAAAGCTTCTTACCCTGTCTTTGATCGTTCTCGCCGCGCTGCTGTTCGGTGCCCTCAGCCCGATCGCGGCGCAGGATGGCGGGAACATCCTGATCATGGCGCGCGCCGCCGATAGCACTGGTCTTGATCCGCACACGCAGACCGCCTTCGCGTCGATCCGCCTGCTGGAGCTGGTCTACGAGCCGTTGGTCATGCTCGACGCTGACCTGAACCTGATTCCGGGCCTGGCCGAAAGCTGGGAATTCTCCGACGACGCGACACAGCTCACCTTCACGCTGCGCCAGGGCGTCAAGTTTCACGACGGTTCGGACCTGACTTCTGAAGACGTGAAAGCCTCGTTTGAACGCATTCTCGACGAGGCGACCGGCGCCGCGACCCGCGCCAACCTCGCCAGCATCGCTAGCATCGATACGCCGGATGACTACACCGTCGTGCTGAACCTCAACACGGCGGACGTGCCGCTGGTCGGCGCGCTGACGACAGTCAACGCCGTGATCCTCTCGTCCGACGTAATCGCCAGCGGTGACCCGACGACGGACGTAGTCGGCACCGGCCCGTTCAAGCTTGACCGCTGGGTTCCAGAGGAGAAAACCACCCTCAGCGCCAACCCCGACTGGTGGGGCGAGGGGCCGTTTGTCGATGGGATCGAGATGCGCGTGATTCCCGACGAAGCTTCGATTCTGGCCGCACTGCGCGCCGGTGAGATCGACTTCGCGCTGTTGAACGACCCGCTGATCGCCACGCTGTTGATCGGTGATCCGACTATCGTCCTTAACCGCGCTCCGGCGATCGCCTACCACGTCCTGCAGCTTAACGCCGCGCGCCCGCCGCTGGATATTCTCGAAGTCCGGCAGGCGATCTCCTGCGCGGTGGATCGCCAGGCCGTGCTCGACACCGCCGCCCTGGGCGAAGGTGAAGTCACCGGCCCGCTGACCATCCCGGCCTATAAGCTGCCGCTCGACGAGTTCTTCTGCTACGAGCAGGACCTGGACAAGGCGCGCGAGCTGATGGCCCAGGCAGGCGTAGACGGCTTCAAGCTGAAGGTGATCGCCGCCAACGCTGAGCCGCCGACCGCGCTGGCCGAGGCTCAGACCATCCAGGCGCAGTTGGCCGAGATCGGGATCGAAGTCGAGATCGAGCCGCTGGAGCTGAGCGTTTACGTGGACCGCTGGCTGGCAGCGGACTTCGACGCGGCAGTCGCGCTGAATGGCGGGCGCCCCGATCCGTACACCATGTACGCGCGCTACTGGGTCAAGGGCGGCAACCTGAGCACTGTCGCGGGCTATGGCGACGACACGCTCGATCAGTTGATGGCTGCTGGCCGCGCCGCGACCGATCCCGCCGAGCGCTTCGAGATCTTCGCCGACTTCCAGCGCCATATCGTCGAGATGGCGCCGTGGATCTGGCTCTACACGGACTACGAGTACACGGCCCAACAGCCTTATGTTCACGGCTTCGTCCCGATGCCGACCGACTCGATCTACGCGCTAAGCCAGGTCACGCTCGACAAATAACCCGCCTCTTCCGGCCCATTTCCGGGGCGCGCCCTGCGACGCGCCCCGGTTGAGGTTTTCGCGTATGCTCCGCTATCTGACGCAGCGCGCCATCGCCTTCGTGCCGACTGTGTTGGGCGTAACGCTGTTGGTATTCTTCGCCATCCGGGCAATCCCAGGCGATGCGATCACGGCCATGCTCGGCACCGAGGCCGGGATGCTCACCGCCAACCAGCGAGCCTCGCTGGAGGAGTACTTCGGACTCGACAAGCCATCCTACGTCCAGTATTTCAACTGGCTCGGCAACTTGCTCCAGGGAGACCTCGGCTATTCGGTGCGGCACGGCCAGCCAGTGCTCGATGTGATTCTGGCGCGTTTCCCCGTAACGCTGGAGCTGGCGGTGCTGGCCGTCCTGATCGCGCTGGCGATCGGCCTGACCTTCGGCGTGATCGCGGCCATCTTCCACAACTCCGTGATCGATCTGTTCGGGCAGCTTTTCGCGCTAATCGGGCTGGCCGCGCCGAACTTCCTGATCGGCACGCTGATCATCTACGTCCTGTCGGTCTATTTCGGCATCCTGCCAAACGCCGGCAACTACGTCGATCTGACCGAGGACCCGGTCAAGAACTTTGAGCAGATCATCTTCCCGGCGATCACGCTCGGTTTCGCTTTCTCAGCCTCAGTCATGCGCATGACACGCTCGGCGATGCTTGAGGTGCTGGGGCAGGACTATATCCGCACGGCGCGCAGCAAGGGCCTGCGCGAGCGGACGATTCTATCGCGGCACGCGCTGCGCAACGCCCTGATCCCGATCGTGACGCTGGTCGGCGTCGAGGCCGGCTATCTGCTTGGCGGAACCGTCATCGTGGAAGAAATCTTCACCCTGCCGGGGATCGGGCGGCTGGCCTACAACGCCATCTCGCAGCGCGATTACGCGCTGATCCAGGGCGTCACGCTGTTTATCGCGCTCAATTTCGTGGTCATCAATCTCGTCGTCGATTTTGTCTATACGCTGCTCGATCCGCGTATCTCGTATGCCAAACACAGCTAGCGCCCTCACGAACGCAACCGTCACGCTCGATGCGCCGCGCAGACAGCCTGGCTTCTTTCGGCGTCTACTCAAAAGCCCCAGCGGCGTGGTTGGCATCGTGATCATCACGTTTTATCTCGTCGTGGCGCTGGCCGGAGCATTTGGGCTGACGCCGCACTCGCCGCTTCAGCAGAACCGGTTCGACCGCTTGCAGGCGCCCAGCGACACCTATCGCATGGGGACCGACCTCTACGGGCGTGACGTGCTCAGCCGCGTGATGGACGGCGCGACCAACTCGCTGCGTGTGGCGCTGGCCTCGGTGCTGTTATCGGGCGTAGCCGGGACGCTGCTCGGCGCGTTGTCCGGTTTCGCAGGCGGGCTGACCGATCACGTTATCATGCGCGTGATGGACGTGTTTTTCGCCTTCCCGGCGATCCTGCTGGCGCTGCTCGTCGTCGTCGTGCTGGGACCGGGCCTGAACAACACTATCCTGGCGATCGCGGTGGTCTACACGCCGATCTTCGCTCGCGTGGCGCGCGGCCCGACGTTGTCGGTGCGCGCGATGGACTACGTTACGGCGGCGCGCTGCCTGGGCGTCAGCGAGCGCCGCATTCTGCTGCTGCACATCCTGCCAAACATCCTCGCCCCGCTGATCGTACAGGTCAGCCTGGCGCTGTCGTGGTCGCTGCTGACCGAGGCCGGGCTGAGCTTTCTGGGGCTGGGAACACGCCCCCCGCAAGCGTCATGGGGAGTTATGCTCAGCGAGAGCCGCGCGCTGGCCGAGATGGCTCCCTGGCTGATGATCTATCCGGGGCTGGCGATTATGCTGGGCGTGCTAGGCTTCAACCTGCTCGGCGACGGGCTGCGCGATGTGCTCGATCCACGTCTGCGCGGCAAGCGATAATCCCGGCTCAACGCTGTTTTTTGGGGCGACGGCCTCTGCCGTCGCCAGCGCGTTTCAGCCGAAAAAGCTGCGCCGGGCAGCCTTGTAGCACTCCGCTTTTTCATCCCCGCCGCCAACTTGACAAATACCTCGTACCGCTGCATTAATTAGCAGTAGTCCAGGTGCGTGCGTGCGTCGGGAGGCTGCTCTCAGGGCCTTCATCGACGCTAGCGAACAATCGCTCAGCGCACCGGACCCCCCAACGTTTTTGCGTGCCGGCAAGAGGGGACTCTGTCCCTGCCAGGTCTTTTAAGGAGGCCAAAGAGTATGAAGAACTGGTTACGCATAATTACTGTTTTGACCCTGGCGGTAATGGCTTTGTCGCCGCTGGTGGGCAGCGGGGTGTCGGCTCCGGCCAAAGCGCAAGACGACACTTTCACAATTGCCTGGATTCCGAAGGCGCTCAACAACCCCGTGTTTGAGCTTGGGCGTAACGGCTGCATGGCCGCCGCCACGCAGCTTGGCGCCGAAATCGGCCAGCCGGTCGAGTGCCTGTACATGGGGTCGGTGAATTCCGACATGGCTGAGCAGGCGCGCGTGATCGAGGACGCGATCTCGCAGGGCGTGGACGCGATCGGCGTCAGCTGCAACGACCCTGACGGCTGCGTTGACCCGATTAACGCCGCGATTGCGGCCG
>JADLHR010000098.1 GCA_020848665.1 Anaerolineae bacterium | reverse complement strand
CCAGCGCGGACGAAAGCTATATATAGGGGAAGCGCGATCCGAAATAGGGGCCGGGGCGATTAATTCGGCTGGCGATAAAGCTGCTGACGGATGCTGCTCAGCTCCTGGCGCAGCGTCTCGTCGGCGCCGATCTCCTCAGCGATCTTCTGGTAGCCGTGCAGGACTGTGCTGTGATTGCGTCCGCCCAGCGCCTCGCCGATCTGTGGCAGGGAGGCTTCGGTTTCCTCGCGCGCGAGATACATGGCGATATGCCGGGCGCGGACGACTTCTTTCGTGCGGCGCTTGCTGAGCAGGTCGTCCATCGAAAGCTGGTGATACGTCGCAGTTGCCCTAAGAATATCACTGACATTCGTCTTGCGGCGGGCGGGCGTCGCGGCGGTGCGGTGCAGCGCCTGCGCGACCAGAGTCTCAGTCAGCGGCTGCTTGCCGAGCGTGGCGCGGGCGGTGACCTGCAACAGCAGCCCCTCGATCTCGCGCACGTTCCCGGCCTCGTGCTTCGCCAGCGCCTCGGCGACCTCATCCGGCAAGGTGACGCCCTGCTCGCCCGCCTTCGAGCGCACGATCTTCAGCCGCGTCTCATAGTCCGGCGCCTGGAGGTCGGCCAGCAGCCCGCCTTCGAGCCGCGCCCGCAGGCGCACGTCCAGCCCGGTGATGTCGCGCGGCTGCCCGTCGCAGGCGACCACGATCTGCCCCTGGTTGGCGTAGACAGCATTGAAAGTGTGGAAAATCTCTTCCTCGGTGCTGGTTTTGCCGGCGATGAACTCGAAGTCGTCGATCAGCAGAACCTGCGCGCCGCGATATTTAGCGCGGACCATGTCCATTGTTTTCGCGCGGATCGACGCGACCAGGTCATTCGTGAAAGCTTCTGCGGTGGTGTAGATCACCTGTCGCCCGGTGGTGATCGACGCCTGCGCGATAGCGTGGAGCAGGTGCGTCTTGCCCAGGCCGACATCACCATAGATCACCAGCGGGTTGTAGCGTGGCGTGGACGACTCTGCTACCGACTGCGCCGCCGCCCAGGCGAACTGGTTGCACGCGCCGGTCATGAACGAGGCGAGCGTGCAGCGGCGGTCGAGACGCATCGTTTCGACCGGCTGAACCGGGCCGGAGTGACTGCGCTTGATCTCGTTGAAGCGCGGGTCCCACTCGGAATAATCCGGCTCGGCAGCCTGCGCGGCAGGGAGGACTGGGGCTGCGCCCGGCGTGACGGCGGCTTGCGCGGCGGGTTGCTTCGCGGCGGCGGCGCTCTTGGCGGCGACCCGGCGCTTGGCGCGCGGGCTGGCTACCGGCGTTGAGGCTGGGGGCAGAGCCGGCGCGGGGGCGGCGAGCGTCTCAGGC
This sequence comes from Anaerolineae bacterium, assembly GCA_020848665.1. GTDB lineage: Bacteria > Chloroflexota > Anaerolineae > Aggregatilineales > Aggregatilineaceae > DYGX01. The sequence goes on along the minus strand of JADLHR010000098.1, from coordinate 3,177 downwards.
GCGCTGGATTCGGCGAGTGTGGGGGCGGCGTCGGCGGTCTCACCGGCGGCTTCCGGAAAGAGCGGGCTGGCTTCGAGCAGGTCCGGGCGTTTGCGGTTGGGCAGAAAGACCACGAAATTCACCTGCGAGGGCCGCCCGTGAAGCGTCGAGAGTGTCTGGTTGATCAGCGGCGTCAGGTGCTTTTCCAGCCAGTCCTTAGCATACGCGTGCCGGACGCGGATGGTGAATAAGCCGTTGTCATGCGCCAGCAACTCAGAGCCTTTCAACCACGTTTCGAAGGTCGCGCGGTTGAGCTGAAGCTGGAGCTGGCCCAGCGTCGCCTGCCATGCCTGTTTTGGTTCAAGCATCGGAGTGAACCCCTGCTTCCCCATGCTCTGCCCGCCCGTCGACAGGGACAAAAATCCCCCGATACAGCCCGTCGATGGGTGCATTCTGGCAGCGGTTAATCGGATTGGACTGCTGATTATTCGAAATAGTCGGAGCGGCGGTGCGAGTGGCGCCGGTGTTACTTGTGGGTTTGCATCCGGTTCGCTGACCTGTGCTTGCTCCGACTGGAGTAACCTCATTTTAACCGATGGGCGGATCAGAATTCAACCGGATTCGGGCTTTCAACCTTAAAGAATTCGGTTTTTTAAGATTCGCCAGAGTCGGTTCCAGGTTTGAATCTAGCATGCGTTGAAAGCGGTCTTGGCGTTGCGGAGTCACACCGGCCTGACACGCCACATCTGGGGGTCGAGTCTGCGCGTGACGGGTAGGTCTTGGGGGATGCGGGTTAAGTGGGATAAAAGCGGCATATCCCACCTTAAAATTCGGAGCGCAAAACAAAACTTTAAGGTTTGAATTTCTCACGCCGGTTCGTGAATCACGACCTTCCGAATCGCATCCCCGGTGCGTTTTTGAGGGAATCGCGGTCCGATTTTGGGATTCGTCCGGGCCTCCAAAGCGAAGCCGGAAGCAGCCAGAAGCTATGCGAGCCACAAGAAGCAGCCAAGAACAGCCGAAACAGTTTAGCTGTCTCCGGCTGTTCCTGGCGGTACTTCGCTGCTAGAGGCTGTTATGCACCTTGTGGTCTGGTTTCCAGGCCACCCCCCCATCCTTCCGACCTGCGGTCGGCTTTCCTTCCCCCAGAACGAAGGAAGGGAAAAAAGCCGGATGGTCTCCCCTTCCCTCATTTTGGGGGCAAGGGGCCGGGGGATGGGGGGCTTTACCCGGCGCGCAAGTGCATAACACGCTGCTTTGCGCTGCTTTTCGGTGCCCGCCGCCTCAGCCGCCGTGACGCTCGTCGCCCGGCAGGCCGAAGGTGTAGCCGCGCTGCTTGGGGTCGAGCGCGGAGGCCAGCGTGGTCTGTAAGCGGGTGTTCCAGGTTTGCGTAATGTCGCGGGTGAAGCTGTGCAGCAGCTCCCACGCCAGCGCCTCGAAATCGGTATGCTCGATGGCGTCCTGCTGTTTGGGCCAGCCATAACCCCAGGCGAACCACGACTGATCCTGCAAGATGATGAAGTCGTAGAACGCGATCCCTTGCGGGTCGTTGGTCAGAAAGACGGCGATGCGTCCGCACAGCTCCTTGAACTGGTAGGGCGGAATGCGCGCTTCGTCTGCGAGGTTCGGGCGAGCGAAGCTCAGCATTGGCACGAAGATGATGCTCCAGTCCTCGATCGCGATCTCCAGCCCTTCGCGGCTGCCGCCCGAAGGATGGGCCAGCCGCCGCGATTTGCCCAGGCCGGGTGTGTTGTGCGCCGCCATCTCGGCCAGCGCCTTTTCCAGCGCGGCGAACAGCCGGCTCGAAAACTCGCGCAGCGAGGTGTTCAGCCGCTCCCGCGACTGCTCGCGCTCGCGCATGATGCGATCAAGCGAGTCGATCATCTTCTGGCGATCTTCGGGGTTCATAACGGCAAAATCCCTCGTCTTCCGGCCAGGGGTGATGATCCGCGCCGGGCGGGCCGGATGTCAGCCGTAGCGCTGCATGAAGCGGTGCATCCGCTCCAACGCCTGCTCAAGCTTCTCATAGGCTGTCGCGTAGCAGGCGCGCACAAAGCCCGCGCCCGACGCGCCGAACGCGCTGCCTGGAATCACCGCGACCTGCTCTTCCATCAGCAGCTTTTGGCAGAAAGCCTCGTCGTCCATGCCGGATGCGCGCACGTTCGGGAAGGCGTAGAACGCGCCGCGCGGCTCGAAGCAGGTCAGCCCCAGTTCGTTGAGGCCGCCGACGAGCAGACGCCGCCGCCGATCATATTCGGCGCGCATCCGCTCGACTTCGTCGTCGATCTGTGCCAGCGTCTGGGCGACCGCGATCTGCGCGGTGGTTGGCGCCGACATAATCGTGTACTGGTGAATCTTGCGCATCGCGCCGATGATCGGAGTTGGGCCGACGGCGTAGCCCAGGCGCCAGCCAGTCATCGCGTGGCTTTTGCTGAACCCGCTCAGAACCAGCGTCCGCGCGCGCATGTTCGGCAGCGTGGCGAAGTGCGTGTGCGACATGCCGTACACCAGCCGGTCGTAAATCTCGTCCGAGACGACGAACAGATCGTGCCGTTCAGCGACGGCGGCGATCTCCAGCAGCCGCTGGTGCGGCAGAACCGCGCCGGTCGGGTTATTCGGATAGCCGATCAGCAGCGCCTTGGTGGCCGGAGTGATGGCCTGCTCGATCTCCTCCGCCGTCACTTCGAAATTATTTTCGGGGTGCGTGTCGATCATGACCGGCACACCGCCCGCCAGAATGATCTCTGGCGTATAGGCGACGAAGCAGGGCTGCGCGACGATGACTTCGTCGCCGGGGTTCAGCAGCGCCGTCATCGCCAGGTAAAGCGCCTCGCTGACGCCGACCGTGATCAGAATCTCGGCGTCCGGGTCGTAGCTGATCTGGTAGAGGCGCTCCAGATAGGCCGCCACCGCCTGACGCAGCTCAAGCGTCCCGCTGTTGCTGGTGTAATGCGTATGCCCTTGTTCCAGCGAGCGGATGCCAGCCTGGATCACGGCCTGGGGTGTTACGAAATCCGGTTCGCCGATGCCAAGGGAGATTACGTCGCGCATCGTGGCGCTGATGTCAAAAAAACGCCGGATGCCGGACGGAGGGACAGACTGCACGCGCTGCGATACGAAGTCACGCATTTGGGGCCGCTCCTAAGCGAATAATTCGGGAAGTGGCAGAAGTATAGCATGATTCGCGCGGCGCGATTT
>JADLHR010000097.1 GCA_020848665.1 Anaerolineae bacterium | reverse complement strand
CAGGGCTGACGAGCGCGCCGGACGGCTGGCCCTGGCTGTGGATCGGCGGTGGAGCCTGAACCCGACGAGTTGCGCGGCGACGCCGCTCTGCGGCACAATTCGATCAGACTCAGACTGCTTTGCGTCAGAGGACACCTATGCCGGATAATTCGCCCAAAAAAGTGATGGTCAGCGGGTGTTTTGACCTGCTGCACAGCGGGCATATCGCTTTCTTCAAGGAAGCGGCCCGCTTCGGCGACCTGTACGTCGCGCTGGGGTCGGATCAGACCGTCTATGAGCTGAAGGGCCGTCCGCCGGTTAACTCCGAGGACGAGCGGCTGTTCATGATCAAAGCGGTCGGCGATGTGAAAGACGCCTTCATCTCGCGCGGGTCGGGCCTGCTGGATTTCGAGGACGATTTCATGCGGCTGCGCCCGGATGTCTTCGTGGTCAACGCCGACGGGCACCTCCCGGCCAAGCAGCAGCTCTGCGAAGCGCACGGCGTCGAATACGTCGTGCTGGAGCGCGAACCGCACGCCGGCCTGACTCCCCGCTCCAGCACCGCGCTGCGCACGCTCAACCGCATCCCGTTCCGCATCGACCTGGCGGGGGGCTGGCTGGACCAGCCATTCGTCTCGAAGCACCATCCCGGCGCGGTGATCACGCTCTCGATTGAGCCGACGATCGAGTTCAACGAGCGCAGCGGCATGGCGTCCAGCACACGCAACGTCGCGATCGAGCTGTGGGAGTCGCGCCTGCCGGCGGGCGATCCGCACAAGATCGCGAAAATCCTGTTCGCGTGCGACAACCCGCCCGGCACGACCGAGATTTCCGGATCGCAGGACGCAATCGGGATCGTGTTTCCGGGCCTGGCACGCGCCGACTACGAAGGCGCCTACTGGCCGGCGCGCATCACCTCGCTGCAGGACGAGGAGGCGCTGCGCTTCGTCGAGCAGGCGCTCTACCTGGTCGCCATCGGCCCGCGTGAAGATGATTTCGGCGTGCTATCAGACACGCGCATCGACCGCGAGCGAGCCAGGGCGCTGGCTCACGCCGCCAGCGACGCCTGGACTGCCATCCTCGCGCGCGATCTGGCGACCTTCGGCGCGGCGGTGCGACGCTCGTATGAGGCGCAGATCGCCATGTTCCCCAAGATGGTCACGCCCCAGGTCGAGGCCCTGATCGCGCAGCACCGTGACCGCGCGCTCGGCTGGAAGCTCTCCGGCGCAGGGGGCGGCGGTTACCTGATCCTCGTGGCCGAGCGCCCGATCCCGAACGCGGTGCGGATCGTCGCCCGCCGCGCCAGCGATTAGAGCAGCAAAACCAAGACCTCCGCGAAAAGGTAGTGCTAACAGCACGCGATAGCCAGATGTCCCGGACCGGAATGGGCACAGCGCGCCGGGAACGGTTAAACTTCTTTAACCTACGTTTTCAACCCGTACCAAATTGGCCTAAAGCCGGATGGCGCTGCCGTCTGGCGCTGCTGTTCTCTGGAGAGGCGCTCCATGTCATCGCTGACACTTCAGTCGCTGCCACTGATTGGGCTGGCGCTGTTTTACGGGTTCTTGAACGGGAAGAATGGCTCGGCGAACGTGGTCGCGCCGCTGCTCTCGACGCGCGCGCTCGGCTATCGCAAGGCGCTGCTGATCTCGGCGCTGGCGGGAGCGTCTGGCCCTTTTCTGTTTGGCCTCGCTGTGGCCGAGACACTGGGCCGGGACGTGCTTGCGCCCGACGCCATCACGCTGCCGGTGATCGCCGCCGGGGTGCTGTCCGCCACGCTGTGGACGGCGCTCGCGCTGTCGCTGGGCCTGCCATCGAGCACGTCGCATGCGCTGGTCGGCGGGCTGATCGGCGCGGCAGTCATGGCGCAGGGGGCGCGCGCGATTCTGCTGCGCGGCCTGCTGACCAGCCTGCTGGCGCTTTTCCTCGCGCCGATCGCCAGTATCCTGGCCGGTTTCTGGGTTGTGCGGCTGCTCTATTTCCTGCTGAAGCGTGCGACGCCGCGCGCTAACCTGGCGCTGCGGCATGGCGAGGTGCTGGCCGCCGTCGCGGTCGCGATTGTGCAGGGCAGCAACGACACGCAGAAGACGATGGGGATGATTACCCTCAGCCTGCTGGCGACCGGCGCGCTGGGGAAGTTTCATGTGCCCGGCTGGGCAGTCGTGGCGAGCGCGGCAGCGTTCGCGGCCGGGACCCTGTTCGCCGGGCAGCGGACCACGCGCACTGTCGGGCGCAAGTATTACCGCATCCGCCCGGTGCACGGGCTGGGTGCGCTGACGGCGGCGGCGCTGGTCATTCTCGGCGCGGGGCTGCTCGGCGGGCCGGTTAGCACGTCGCACGTCGTCAGCTCGTCGATCGTCGGCGCGGGCAGCGCCGACCGTGTACAGATGGTCCGCTGGGGCGTGGTGCAGCGTATTGTGTGGTCCTGGGTACTTACGATTCCGGCGGCGGCGCTGGTCGCCGGGCTGCTCTTGCTGGCGCTGCGCCCGCTGCTCTGAGGCGCTGCGCCCTATGCCGTCGCCTGGAGCGCGGCGCGCATATAGCCCAGCGCGAAGGCCATCCCGGCGTGCCAGGGCGCGGCGCACGTCATCTGCGGGGT
>JADLHR010000096.1 GCA_020848665.1 Anaerolineae bacterium | reverse complement strand
TCGACACCGGCGCGACGCAGACGCCGATTGTGCCGGTCATGCTCGGCGAGGCGCCGCTGGCGCAGCAGTTCAGCCGGCGGTTGTTCGAGGAAGGCGTCTTTGCGATGGCGATTGGCTATCCGACCGTGCCGCAGGGCAAGGCGCGCCTGCGCGTGATGAACAGCGCCACGCACTCGCCCGACGACCTTAGCCTGGCGCTCGACCGTTTCGCCCGCGTGGGCCGCGAGCTGGGCGTCATTTCCTAGAACGAGTATCGCTCGACAGGTGTCTGCGCCCGGTTCTGCTCGCCGGGCGCGCCTGTTTTGAGCTGGCCGGTGTGGAGAAGCCCCTCCGCCGCAGCCACGCGATCGCAGCCAGCGGGCCGAGCCAGTTCGCGCCGAGGTCCAGCAGCGACGCGCCGCGCTCAATCGCCAGCAGTTGGGCCAGCTCCAGCGCCGTGCCGAGCGTGATCGTGACGGCAGCCGCCCGCCAGAGCGATCGCTCTGGCGGCAGATGAAAGCTCAGGGCGTGCGCCAGCAGCGCGGCCAGCACGCCGAACAGGACTACGTGCCCCAGCGCGTCGGTCAGATCGGTGCCGCCGAACGCGCGCGAGGTGTCTTCCACTAGCGATCCTTCGCCGGGCGCGAGCATCAGAAATCCGACCAGCGCCAGCCAGGCCAGGACGGCCAGCCAGCCCAGCGCCGGGCTGTGTGCGATTCGTCGCATAAATGTCCTCAGCATATCGACTGCGGGCCGCTCATTCTACCACACCCCGCGCGCCAGTTGGCAGCGCGAGCAGTCACCCTAGATAAGGGTGATGATATTCTTGTATAATAACCAGTATGGTTTGCACGCGAATGCAGACCGTATCATTTTGCGCGGTGAGATGATCCCGCTCACATCGTTCAATCCGGCAACTATCCGCGCCCGCTCGTCCGGGCGTGTTCATTGAGGCTGTCCGCGCTTGTCCTGGCGCAATCCCGCGCGAACGGACCGGAATTAAGATCGCCGGCAGTCTGAAAGGGAAAGCATGTCCACCCCTGGCACGTCGTCGCGGCCAAAGTTTTCACTGTGGAAGCTGCTTTTCGGCAAACCACTGCGGACCGAGGCCCTGCCTCACCAAACCGTCAGCAACAAGGTCGGGCTGGCGGTCTTCGCTTCCGACGCGCTCTCGTCTACGGCGTATGCGACCGAAGAAATCCTGATCATTCTGGCGCTGGCCGGGCTGGGCGCCTCCACGCTCGGCCTCTCGATCCCGATTGCAATTGCGATTGCCCTCCTGATGGTCATCGTGACCATCTCCTACCGCCAGACGATCTACGCTTATCCGAACGGCGGCGGCGCCTACATCGTCGCACGCGATAACCTCGGCGAGCTGCCGGCGCAGATCGCGGGCGCGGCGCTGCTGACCGACTACATCCTGACGGTCGCGGTGAGTATCTCCTCCGGGGTGGCGCAGATCACCTCTGGCTTCCCGGACCTGCTGCCCTATCGCGTCCACCTGGCGATCTTCGTAATTGCATTTATCACGATCGTCAATCTGCGCGGCGTGCGCGAGAGTGGGCGGATTTTCGCCATCCCCACCTACTTCTTCCTGGGGGCGATGCTGCTCACGCTGGCCGTCGGGTTCGTGCGCTATCTGCTGGGCGATCTGCCGACCGTGGTCAATGTCGAAGCTGTCCACGAAGGGACCCAGGCGGTCACGCTGTTTTTGATCCTGCGCGCGTTTTCCAGCGGGTCGGCGGCGCTGACCGGCATCGAGGCGATCTCGAACGGGATCACGGCCTTCAAAGAGCCGCGCAGCCACAACGCGGCCATTACGCTGATGTGGATGAGCAGCCTGCTGATCGTGATGTTCCTGGGCATCACCTTCATGGCGCACCAGATCGGCGCGCTGCCCAGCGAGACCGAAACTATCATCTCCCAGATCGGGCGCACCGTCTACGGCGAGGGCAGCATCTTCTACCTGGCTATGCTGACCGGGACGGCGCTGATCCTGCTGATGGCCGCCAACACCAGCTACGCGGACTTTCCCCGGCTGGCCGCGCTGGCCGCCAGTGACGGCTTCCTGCCGCGCCAGTTGACCTTTCGCGGCAGCCGCCTGGTCTTTTCGTGGGGCATCGTCGGGCTGGCGGGGTTCGCGGCGCTGCTGGTCATTGTCATGAACGCGCGCACGACCGCCCTGATCCCGCTCTACGCGATCGGCGTGTTCCTCAGCTTCACCATCTCGCAAACCGGAATGGTGGTGCACCTGCGCCAGATTGGGAAGCTCCGGCCCGGCGAGTCGGTGCAAGGGCACGATACTGTGCTGCATTATGACCGGCACTGGCGCTCCAAGATGCTCATCAGTGGCTTCGGCGCGATCTGCACCGGGATCGTGGTGCTGGTCTTCGCCATCACCAAGTTCACCAGCGGCGCGTGGTTTGTGATCGTCCTGATCCCGACGCTGGTCTACATCTTCTTCCGCATCCACGCGCACTACCGCGACGTAGCGCGCGCCCTCAGCCTGCAAGGCGTCCCGGTTGACATCGAGAAGCGCCCGATCCAGACAATCATTCTGGTGGACGACGTGCACGC
>JADLHR010000095.1 GCA_020848665.1 Anaerolineae bacterium | reverse complement strand
TGGAGAATCTGCACGCCGCCGGTAAACGTCCGGTCCAGATCCCAGGGGCGCCCCAGGCCGATGTGCTCGTTAAGGCTGTGCGGCCGGTACTGCGTGAGCACCAGCACGTCGAAAATGCCGGAATTGACGCAGTTGCTCAGCGCAAAATCAATAATGCGGTATTTTCCGGAGAAAGGCACCGCCGGCTTGGCCCGCTTGGCGGTCAGAACACCCAGCCGGCTTCCCTCACCCCCGGCCAGGATGATGGCTTTTGTGCGCATATACTTTCGCTCCTCGACAAGCTGTTGCGCGGCGATTGACCCAGCCAAGAATACAGTCACCACATGTGCTGCGCGGCGCAGCGATCCCCCGGACGCCACGCCGGAAGTCCAACCAGACTCACTTGACGCAGGCGGCGCAGCCCTACGCCCGATTAGCTCCGCTAAGATACCCCGGCGCCGCGCTGCCGTCCATGCTTCCAGTATAACAAATTCACGGGTGTTTACGCACGCCGTGCCGCTCAGTCGCGCCGCCGGACCTGCTCGCTCGTCAGATACAGGCGGCGCCGAACCCAGCGCGCCAGGTCGAGCGTCGCCGCGTGCAGCGCACGCCAGCGGATCGAAAACACCGTCAGCGCGAACAGAAACAGCGGCCCGATCAGAATCAGGCCGCGCGTCTTGAGCGCCACGAAAAACACGACCGACAGCAGAAAGAACACGACGAACACTGCCAGCCCTTCGAGCAGGACCTGGTTCTCGGTGTCGTGGGTGATACCGCCGTGCACCCAGGTTCCGCCCGAATCGTCCGGGTCGAGGCTGCCTACAAAGCGGATTGGGTGCAGCGCGCCTGCGAAGTGCCGCTCAATGATGAACGTCCGGTTCTCGCCCAGGATGACTTCCTGGCGCAGCGGCGCTAGCGCCCCGCGTAGCCCGTGATTGAGCGCGACCGGGGCGCGCTCCAGCCGGTCGAAGCAGTCTTGCAGCGGCAGCGCGGTCACGAACTCGACCGCGTATTCGGGGTTCTTGCGCTTGATCTCGACCATACGTACCCTTCTGACCACACCCTAAATACGCCCGCGCAGCGAGCGATAATGTCCGCGCCAGCCGGTCAATGCCCGCGCGCTAGCGCGGTCAGGTCCACGTCACCGCGCCCGGCCTTGTGCAGCGCCTGCTCGTACAGCGCGATGTAGTGCTGCACCGGGCGATCCCAGCTCCAATCGGTGCGCATGGCGCGCTCCTGCATACGCTCCCAGGCCGGGCGACGGTGACGGTAGGTGTCAATCGCCCAGCGCAGCGTATGCCGCACGGCTTCCGGCTCCTCCCACAGGAAGACAAAGCCAGTTCCGCGATCGGCAGCGCCATCGTCGTAATTGACGACCGTATCGGCCAGCCCGCCGGTCTCACGCACAACCGGCAGCGCGCCGTAGCGCATAGCGAGCATCTGCGTCAGGCCGCAAGGCTCGTAGCGGCTGGGCACCAGCAGCATATCCGCGCCGCCATAAATTCGCTGCGCGAGATCGACGTTGTAGCCGATATGGACTTTCGCCTTCCAGCCGAAGTCCCATTCAAGCTGGCGCATTTCCTGCTCGATCTCGGCCTGGCCGGAGCCGAGCACAATCAACTGCGCGCTCGTCTCGGCCAGCACCCAGCGCAGTCCCTCGGCGGCAAAGTCCATCCCCTTCTGCTCGACCAGCCGGCTGACGATCGCAATGATCGGCGCGTCGTCAAGCTGCTCCAGCCCGAACTCATGTTGCAGCGCGCGCTTGTTCTCGATCCGCTTGGCGCGGAAAGTATGCCAGTCAAAGGAAAAGGGCAGCGCGCGGTCGGTTGCCGGATCGTTGCGCTGCATATCCAGGCCGTTCAGGATTCCGGCAAAATCGCCATCGCGCGCCCAGACCAGCCCCTCCAGCCCCTCGCCGAAGCGGGGATAATGCAGCTCGATGGCGTGGCGCGGGCTGACGGTGTTGAGCTTGTCGGCGTAGGCCAGCCCGATGCCAAGCAGGTTGTCGGTCTTGTTCTGATAGACCAGATGCGGGTTGTGGCGGCCCGGCACACCCGCCATCCACAGGTAACCGCCCGCATCCCAGCCCTGGTAGGCCATGTTGTGGACCGTCAGCACGCTGGCGACGCTTTCCCAGCCGGGCTGGTAGCGCGCCTCGTGCAGCAGGAACGGGACGAGCGCGGTGTGCCAGTCGTGCGCGTGGAGCACGTCGGGCATCCACGGCGCGCCGCCATGATGGCCCTGCCCCAGCTCCCCGGCGAACGCCAGCGCCGCCTGTCCGAAGAAGACGAACCGCTCGCGATCCCAGTCGATGTCGGTGTAAACGCTGTTCCCCTCGCCGAAGAACGGCCAGCTTTCCATGAAGTATACCGGCACGCCGTCCTGCTCGGTGGCGTAGATGTGCACGTCCGCTGTTCCGGTGCGGCGCGAGAATTTGAAGGAGAACAGGCGCTCCAGGCGGTCGCCAAACGCAGTGCGAATCGGGCCGTGCAGCGGGATCAGCACACGCGCATCGACCCCTTTGGCGCGCAGGACCGCTGGCAGGCTGCCGACTACATCACCCAGCCCGCCGGTCTTGGCGAACGGGGCCATTTCCGCCGCGATAAAGAGCACGCGCATAGGTCACTCGCTCCTCAGGTGTGCGATCAGTGCGACGCACGGCGCCGGGTTACAGGTGAACAATCGCCCCTGATTATAGCCGCCATTGCGGCGCGGCACGAAGCGGCGAAGATGGTAGAATCGAGGACAGTGCATCTTCCACCGACGAGCCGCCTATGTCTTCTCTGCCTCAGCCACACAGCTACAGTATTCTCGCGCCGCGCCCGGCTGCGCCCGACCTGGAGCGCATCGTGTGCGATGTCTGCGGGCAGGACGACGCGCGGCGGCTCGGCACACTACCCCCGCCGGAGGCGCTGCCCTGGCCGATGCACCGGCTCGGCGCGGCGGCGCTGGCGCTGGATGGGCAGGCGATTCACCTGGTCGAGTGCCGGAACTGCGGGCTGGTGTACATGAATCCGCGCCTGACCGAGCGGGCGGTCGAGCGTTTTTACGACACGGTCTACGCGGCCAGCGCCGCCGAAATGTTCGAGAGCGATCAGGCCGGGCAGGTGCGCTACTATCTTGACGCGCTCAGCCGCTTCGTGCGCGTCCCGCAGCCGCATCTGCTCGACATCGGCTGCGGCGCTGGGCAGCTTCTGATCCAGGCGCAGGCGCGCGGCTGGCGAATCGACGGCGCGGAGCTGTCGGCCTACGCTGCGCAGCACGCCAGCCGGGCGCTCGGCATCCCGATCCATCACGGCG
>JADLHR010000094.1 GCA_020848665.1 Anaerolineae bacterium | reverse complement strand
GGCAGGTGTACCGTTGTCTCGACGCGATCGACAGGGTCCGGCGTGTCATCATAGTGCAGATCGGCCCGCAGCGTGTACTCGCCCGGCGCGGGGACGCTGCGCAGGTGCAGCGTGAACTCCAGGCGGAAGTTCATCGCGGCGATCACAGTGGTTCCGGCGACGTGCCGCTGCGCCGCGTCATAGAGCGCGATCTCGAAGTTCGGCTGCTCGCGGAAGGGCGTCACGGTGATCTGCACTTTGATCCGGCGACCATCGGGTGATGGCTCGGCCTCCAGACGCTCAATGCGCACCTCGTCGCGCGGCTTGAGGTTTGGGTTGTCCGGCAAGAAGAAGCGAGGCGGCTCGCTCACGGCACGCTCCCCGGCTGCTGGGCGGCGCGCAGCGCATCCCACGCCGCCTGAAAGCGGCCTTCTGGCACCAGGACGTGATCGCGCGTGAAGGCGCTCAGCGCCAGAAGCGGGACGCCCGCCCGCGCCAGCACGTCGCCAACCCGCGCCAGAAAACCGGTCAGCGACGGCTCCAGCGCGGCGTCGAACGTGATCAGCCGGTAGAGGCCACCTTGCTCGATGTCCGGCAGCCGCACGCTGAACTGCTCCCAGTCTTCCTGCGGCAGAACCAGCGTGACCTCGCCTTCATCTACGATCAGCGCGCTGAACGGTGTGCCGACCTCGGCCAGCAGGCCCGCTCCGGCGATGATCGCGGGCGCGGGCAGCCGCACCAGCCGATAGAGCCGCCCGTCGGTTAGCAGCGGGGCGCGGGCAAAGATATCTTCAGCGGAGCCGGGCGCAGACTGTGGCGTGTTTGTCATCGCGGGTCCTTTCGGCCTGGCCGGAGTTACAGACGCTCGTCTGGCGGCACGGGCAGCATCACGATACCGGAAATGACCTTCGGGTAGAAGTCTGTGCTTTTTTGCGGCATGCGCTCGCCCTGCCCGGCGATAGCGCGGATTTCATCCATGTGCGTTGGGCTGACGAAGAAGACAAAGCTTCCCTCGCCGCGATCGATATGGGCGACAGCGGCGCGCGGGTCACGATGATAGCGGATCATGCTCTTGTCTTCGATTCCGGCCTCCGGCACGCCTGCCACCTGCTCCAGCAGCAGGCGGTGCAGGATGCTGACCGCCAGCCCCTTCCAGGCGCCGGAGTGATCGCCCTCGATCAGGTCGGACAGGCGCGCGCTGTCTTTGAGCGTCAGGACGTGGAAACCGGTCCCGGCCCCGTAGAAGCCGAAGGTGCGACCGGCGGGAAGGGCATTGACCCGCTGCAAGGTTGCCGCCAGGTCCGGCGCACGCTCGACTGTGAAGTGCTGCGCAGCGCGCTCAAGAATCGTGGCGGGCGCAGTCGCGTCGAAGTGGTGAATCTCGCGGTGCGTCGGCAGCACGACCAGCCCTGGATCGTCCATGCTGACCAGGGTCGCGGCCACGAAGTTGAACGCGGCGTCGGGTGGCGCGCCGGGGTGGGCGGCGCGCTGCTGGTCGCGGTAGGTCAGTCCGGTCGAATAACGATGGTGCCCGTCGGCGATGATCAGCCCGCGCTTGGGCGCCATCGTGGCCTCGATAGCCGCGATCACCGCTGGATCGCGGATGACCCATACACGCTGCCGCACGTCGCTCTCGAACAGCTCGACCGTGTCGATGTCCGGCGCGCGGTCCTCGATAGCCCGACGGATCAGCGCATTGATGGCGTTCGCCTCATCAGGATACAGGATGAAGATTTGCTCGGTGTTGGCGCCGAGCGTGTTCAGCAGGCGCAGACGGTCTTCTTTCGGTCCGGCGTGAATCCGCTCGTGAGGCAGGATCACGCCCTGATCGAAATCGACTAACTCGACCGCAGCGATCAGCCCCAGCCGGATATACGGGACGCCTTCGACTGAAAACGTCTGCTCGTAGGCGTAGAAGGCGGGGTGCTCCTCGCGCATCAGCACGCCATCGGCCAGCCACTGCTCATAGTAAGCCCGGGCGCGGGTATAGACGTTCGGCCCTTCCGGGCGCAGCGGCTGATCGCCCGGCTCGGCGCGGCCCTCGATGATCCGCACAATATTGTACGGGCTGAGGTCGTAATAGCGCGCTTGCAGGCTGGCGTCGATGCGGTCGTAGGGTTGGCTGACGACAGTCTGCATGTCGCCGATCTGCTGCGGATCGTAGCGGACGGCGCGAAACGGTTTGACGACGGCCATTGAGTAGACCTCCTGTGATGCAGCGTGGCGAGCGGGGCGCCCAAACGAATGCATTCGGTCAAATACCAATGAGACAATTGTAGCGCAGACGTGGCGCGCAGCCCCACCCTCGCTGTTGGCGGCGGCCGTCCCGGGCGGGTATTGCGGATCGGCTGGCGTTCGCGTATGCTGTACCCAGCAGCGGCGAATGCCGAAGCACCCCGTCGGGCAGCGTCGTTTTCGGCGCGGCGCGGCGTGAATCTGAATGGCGCTGGCAGAAGAAGTGGACTAAGATCACCGGACAAGGTGTTCTCCCAGAGGAGGCAAGACAATGCATTATGTGCGGCAAGTTGTGACGCTGCTCCTCGCGCTGGCCGTGCTGATGGGCGCGAATGTGGTCGTCCGCGCCCAGGACGGCGGTCCGCTGGCAATGCATACGGTGCAGGCAGGCGAGACGCTGTATAGCATCGCCAGCCAGTACAACACTACCGCCGAGACGCTGGCTCAGGCGAATGGCATTCTGAACCCAGCGCAGATTTT
>JADLHR010000093.1 GCA_020848665.1 Anaerolineae bacterium | reverse complement strand
TGCCCTGGCACGTTAACGAATCTCCTGCACGAACCTAACTTTATACCTGGGCTGTTCTGGTAACTTCGCTGCCGATTATATTCGAAACGCCCTGCCTGCGCCCCAACGCAGCGAGGCCCCGGCGGATGGGCCAGGGCCTCGCGTCACAGCCATTGAACCGATTGGAGGTTACTCGTAGCGCAGGACGTTGAGCGGCTTCTCGCCGGACGCACCCCACGCGGTCAGGATGGCTGCGACCAGCGCGATCACCACGCACAGTGCCATCAGCACGAACGCGGTGCCCCAGGGGATGGCGGTTCCCAGCTCGCCGCCCATGCCAACGGTGAAGATCAGCAGCAGGATGGCCGCGCCGATGCCGACGCCGATCAGCCCGCCGATGAGACCCATCAGCCCGTATTCGAGCAGCAGCATGCCCAGCACGCGCTCGCGCTGTAAGCCGACTGCCTTCATGATACCGATTTCGCGGCGGCGCTCCAGCGTCGAGAGCGCGACCGAGTTGGCGATCACGACCCCGCCGGTGAACAGCGCCAGCGCCGCGACCAGGATCGGGAACGAGGTGAACTGGTCGATGATGCGGTTGATCAGGTCGTTGAGGAAGCGTGTTTCCAGCACGAATACGCCCGGCACCTGGTTCAGCTCGCGGCGCAGCGCCCCGATCTGCGCTTCGTCAACGTCCACGATGGCGCTCACCCGGTTGGGCGTCAGCGCCGCCGGGAAGGCGCTCTGCGGGGCGTAGTTGGTCGCGCTGAAGTTGACGCTCACCTGCCCGCCGGTACGGTCCACCAGGCCGGCGATGCGGAAGGTCACGCGCTCGCTGCGGGGCTGGCCCGTTCCGAGAATCGACGGCGCGCCGTGAATGTTGAACGTGATCAGGTCGCCCGGCTCAATGCCGAGGTCTTTGGTCGATTCCCAGATCGAGATCACGATCGGCGGGTACTCACCGGCGTCGGGGTCCCAGGGGCCGGTGTCGCTCGGATCAAGCTGGCGCCCGGCGAGGAACTTGACATCCGGCAGGTTCGATCCCAGGCCGCGCGCATCCACTTCGTTGAATGTGTAGAGGCCCCATTCATCGCCTTCACCGGCGCGGATGCGCGACTGGAGCGCGCTGCGTGTCAGCGTGCGGTTCGCGCTGACATCCATGATCGAGACCAGATCAGTGTTGTAGGTCGCTACCGCCGCGTAGCTGTTGACCCCTTCGACGCTGTCCAGCCGATCCTCGACCTGGCCCAGCCCGTCGCGGCTCCCGGCGGCCAGCACGATTACGTTGCCGCCCGTCTCGTCGATCAGCACCCGCTCGAACAGGTTGGTGATCGAGTCGGCCAGCATCGTCAGCAGGCTGAGCGTGAAGACGCCGACCACCAGCGCCAGCAGCGTCGACGCGGCGCGTCCCTTGGTCGACAGCATCGAGCGCAGCGCCAGCTTGAGGTCCACGAAGCGGAAGGTGGGGAAGAAACGCCCGACCAGCCAGATCAGCAGCAGCAGGATCAGGTAGAGGATGCCGACCAGAATGAACGTGATGAACATCAGCAGCAGCGCCGGGACTGCCACGCCAAACAGCCCGATCAGCACGGGCAGCGCCAGCAGCGCCAGCCAGCGCAGGATGCGCAGCAGGATGCTGCCGCGCGTCCAGCCCGCGCCGATACCGCCAATCAGCATCGGGATCGCCATCAGCAGGCCGAGAAAGGCGCCGATCCCGCCGGTCGCGATCTGGATCATGTCCAGGTCTTCCAGCGCCGCTGGCAGCTCAATGGTTTCTTCTGCGCTGCGCTGCGAAGCGAACGTGTTGTCGCGGGACTCGCCGATCGTCTGGCCCGACGCCAGCAGGTCGCCGATTAACCCCTGCGCGACGGCGCTCAGCGCCAGCATGACGACCAGCACCACCACGAACGAGCGCAGACGCCCGGCGCGCGGCACAACCGTGTCGCTGGGGCGCAGCACGAGGTTTGGGCGCACCTGCCCGGCGGCGATGGTCGGCAGGAAACCGAAGATCGTCGTCACCAGCATCCCGACGATGATCCCCGTGATTGCCGGTTCCAGCGCCAGCCGGAACGTGAGATCCTGCGCCAGGAACGCTTCCGCGCCCCCCTTGAGCAGGAACGTCGCGCCCCAGCCGAGCACCACCCCCAGCAGGCTGCCGAGGATGCCCATCAGGACTGCTTCGACCATGAACAGAATAGTGATCTGCTCGCCTTCCAGCCCGACCGTCTTCAGCACGGCGATCTCGGTCGTGCGGCGGCTGACGACGACCAGCATCGTATTAACGATGCCGATCCCCCCGATCAACAGTGAGACCAGGCCCATCACCACGACCAGTTGATTCACGCCGTCGGCGACCTGCGTGTTCTCCTCACGAATCTGGGTCGTGGTGGTCGTCTCGACCCCGAAGAACGCGCCGCGCAGCCGGGTAGCGACCTGATCGGCGGCGTCCGGATCCGGGATGCGGATGTAGAGCACGTCCGCGCCCGGCCCGATGTCCGGAAAGAGCGGCACGGCGCTAACGTCAAGGTAGTAGTAGCCCAGCAGCGCGCCGAGCAGGCTGGTCTCTTCAAAGCCCCCTTCGGATGAGGTCGGCACGATCCCGCGCAGCGTGAAATCTTCGCTCGCGCCGCTGATCTGCACCGTATCGCCAACCTGCGCGTCCAGCTCGTCAGCCAGGTTCTGGCTGAAGACCACGTCGGTCGGCGCGTCGATCAATTCGGAGAGCGACCTGCCGTCGTCGTCCTGGACTTCGCCATAGAATGGGTAGACATCCGTCTCGACCACGATTCCGACGACAAACGGCTTGTTGCCTTTGTCGGGGATGCTGACCGAGATGCCGGAGGTCATGCTGTCGAATGGCTGGCGATAGGTCAGCGCCGCTTCACCGTCGAAGCGATCGTCGAGCCAGTCACGAACGCGCTCGACCCCGGCCAGCGTGAACTTATCGGCGGTGAATTCGTCGTCACCGGGCGCGACCAGGGCCTCGTCGTCTGCGCTGCGCGTACCAGACGCGCTGCCCGGCGAAACGCGGATGTCACCCCGGTTGCTTTCCTGCACGCTGCCGGTCAGCGTGTCTTCGATCATCACGCCCAGCGTTTGCAGGCTGACGATGGCCGCGACGCCCGCCGCGATGCACAGCAGCGCGAACAGCGTGCGCTGGCCGTTGACGCGCAGGTCATTGATCGAGTGCCGCAGGTAGAAGCGCAGTTTTTCAAGCATCGCGCACCTGCTCGCCGGGGGCCTTGATCGCCACAAGCTCGCCGGTCTTACGTTTCTCGCGCATGATGCGAAC
>JADLHR010000092.1 GCA_020848665.1 Anaerolineae bacterium | reverse complement strand
CCGAAGACGTAGCCGCCGAAGGCCGTCATCAGCGGGAAGAAGTGGAACGGGTCGTTCTCCTGGATCACATAGCCATATGGGGCCGTGCCCGCGCCGACCAGCTCCTCGGAAACAGTGCGCACGTCGTCCCAGGTTTCCGGGGCGTCGGGTACCAGCTCAGGGTTGCGGAAGAAGCCGACGCTCTCCGCCGAATAGGGCATGCCGTACAGCTCACCCTCGTAGGTGAAGGCATCGATCGCTGCCGGCAGGAAGTTCTCGGCATTATCGCCCAGGTCAATCGGCGACAGCAGCCCGCTCGCCACCAGCTCGCCGATCCAGTCGTGCGCGCCGATGAAGATATCCGGGCCTTCGCCCGCCGGGCCAGCGATAATGAACTGGTCGCGGATGTCGCCGAATGCCAACTGTTGAATCACTACCTCGACGCCGTATTCGTCGGCGAACTCCGGCGCGACTCCTTCAAGGATCGGCGCGCGGTTGAGGTCCGCCCAGATTGTCAGGGTCTGGCCCTGCGCCTTAGCAGGCCGATAGGCCACCGGCGCGACAACCATCGCAAACACAAGGAACGCAATGAAGATCATAGAACGGCGATTCATACGTGTATTCCTCCATCTGAAACGTCCATCGCTGGAACTTAGCGCGAAACCAACACAGTCGTGACGCCGATCATTCAACACCGCCCTGTTATGAGCGTGGCGGGGGCATGTTGCCTTTCGATCTCGGCAGTTACAAATGTACACCATTTGGAAGTGATCAGGTAGTATATTGGCTTATCGCAGCCTCCTGGCAAGGGACGAGCAGCGCGCAGGGCCGTCTGCCGGGCGCGCCCTCATAAATCTTTAAGCGCACCTCTTTTAAGCCTCTTGACTCGGACTGTACACCCGTTTTCGATTTAGAGCAATTACGAACGAAGGCGCGAGCGTTGATCAGCAGACGGCGCCCGCCGGACGCGATGGGAGATCGACAGGAGACGGAGTATGTTCCTCACTCGCTGGCAGGAGACGCTTCATCATGATGGGTCGGCGCGCTACGTGACGCCCGGCAGCCACCCGATCGGAAGCACGGTCACGGTGCGGCTGCGGACCGGACGCGCCACGCCGCTGGAGCAGGTCTACCTGCGCAGCGCGCCCGATGGCGAAGAAGACGCGACGCCGATGCAGCGCGAGCCGGGTGACGGCCCCGCCTGCTGGTGGCGCGCCGAGCTGCGGCTGACCACGCCACGCACCGATTACCGCTTCTACCTTGTCACCGCCGAGGGGACGTGGTGGTACAGCGCGGCGGGCCTGACACGCCACAACGTGACCGACGCGACCGACTTCAAGCTGCTGGCTGGCGCCCAGACGCCGGGATGGGTCCGCGACAGCATCTTCTACCAGATTTTCCCGGACACGTTCTGCGATGGCGACCCGTCCAACAACGTGCGCAGCGGCGAATGGCTGTGCTACGGGCGGCCAGTCGTGGCGCGCGGCTGGGACGACCTGCCGCTTGGACGCGGTCAGGGGCACGGCGTCGAGTTCTTCGGCGGCGACCTGGCGGGCATCGCCCAACGCCTCGATTATTTGCAGAACCTGGGCGTGACGGCGCTCTACCTCAACCCGATCTTCACTTCGCCCAGCAATCACCGCTACGACATTGCGGACTTCACCGCCGTCGATCCGCACCTGGGTGGCGACGAAGCGTTGATCGCGCTGCGGCAGGCGCTCGACGCGCGCGGCATGCGCCTGGTGCTGGACATCACGCCCAACCATTGCAGCATGATCCATCCCTGGTTTGTGGCGGCGCAGGCTGATCCCGCCGCGCCGACTGCTGAGTACTTCATCTTTGACGAGCACCCGGCCAGGTACGTAAGCTGGATGGGGGTCCGCTCGCTGCCCAAGCTGAACTATCGCAGCGCGGCGCTGCGCGAGGTGATGTACGCCGGTCAGGACGCGATCCTGCGGCGCTGGCTGCGCCCACCGTTCCGCATCGACGGCTGGCGGCTGGACGTGGCGAACATGATGGGCCGCTTCGGCTCGACGCTGCTGACGCACAAGATCGGGCGCGGCATCCGGCGCGCGGTCAAGGAAGAAAACCCGGACGCCTACCTGCTCGGTGAGCACTATTTCGACGGGACGCCCTACCTGCAAGGGGACGAGCTGGACGCCAGCATGAACTACCAGGGCTTCGCTTTCCCTCTGCTGGCCTGGCTGAGCGGGTTCGATCTGACCGGCGCGCCATTCGGCGGCTGGACCCGGCGCCCGCCGCTGCCCACCGAGGCGCTGGCTGCGCAGTGGCGCGCCTACCTCGCCGCGCTTCCCTGGGACATTGCGCTCCAGCAGTTCAACCTGCTCGGCACGCACGATACACCGCGTGTGACCACGCTGCTGGACGGCGACGAGGCGCGGCTGCGCGTTGCCGCCACGCTGCTGATGACGTTCCCCGGCGTGCCCTCGATTTACTACGGCGACGAGATCGGGCTGAGCGGCGGCGGCGACCCGGATAACCGCCGCCCGATGATCTGGGACGAAGCGCGCTGGAACACCGCGCGGCGCACCTTGTTCCAACGGCTGATCGCGCTGCGGCGCGGATCGCCTGCCCTGCGCGAAGGCGGCTTCCAGGTGCTGCACGCAGCAGGCGATACGATCGCCTTTCTGCGCGAAGCCGCCGACGAACGGCTAATCGTTGTGGCGCGGCGCGCGGACGACGGGTTGCGTGCGGTCCCGGTCGGGGCGGCGGCGCTGCCGGACGGCGCGCGCCTGCGCGAGTTGCTGGACGGCGGTGAAGCGACCGTCACGGGAGACCTGCTGCCGTTAGCCGGACTGGACGGGGCTGGGGCGCAGGTCTGGCGCGTGGTGGAATGAGACTGTCAGCCAAAACAACCGGCGCGAGCGTATAACTGGATAGGGGCGCAGGTCCGCGCGCTGCTATCACGCTGATCCCGCCTTGAGCGCACCTGGATCGCGCCGCGAGGACCGGAGCAGACGCCATGATTGAGCGCCGTTTCTTCCGCATTATCCCATTTTTCCTGGCGCTGGCCGCCGCCGTGACGCTCACGCCAGCCGCATCCATCCTGGCTCAGACGCCTGGCGAGGACCCGCTGACGCGCTTCGCTCCGGCCATGCTGCCGGACTTCACCGGCGATCTGGCAGCCTATCCCGACGCGCCGCGCTACACCATTGACCTGGCGCTGGCGCTCGACGAGAGCGGCGCCACGCTCGACGGTCATCAGCAGGTCCGCTACACCAACCGCACGCCCGGCGCGCTGGGTGAGGTTGTTTTTCGGTTGTACCCCAACCTGCGCTCGTATGGCGGCGAAATGACCGTCTCGAACGTGACCGTAGACGGCGCAGCGGCGGAAACACGCCTGGACTCGACCCGGACCGTGCTCCGCGTCGCCCTGCCGGAGCCGCTCGCGCCCGACGCAGAGACGACGCTGGCGCTCGACTATGAGATCCGCGTCCAGGCCGAGCGCGAGCGCCTCTACGCCCAGTTCAGCGACATCGACGGCGTGCTGGCTCTGCCCAACGCCTACGCGGTGCTGTCGGTCTACGAGCCGGGCGCAGGCTGGTGGGATGTGGCCGCGCACCCGCAGGGCGACGCTGTCTACAGCGAAACGGCGTTCTACGAGGTGTCGCTCAGCGCGCCGCAGGGCCTGATCATCGCCGCGACCGGCAGCGAGATCGCGGTCAGCGAGGGCGACGCGGGGACGCTCGTACATCACTATGTCGCGCCGCTGATGCGCGATTTCGCCTTCTTCGCCAGCGAGCGCTACGTCACCCTCAGCGGCGCGGAAGGCGGCGTGACGATCACGCTCTATTACGACCCTGCACGGCCCAATGCCGCGCAAATCGCGCAGATCGGGCTGATCCTCACCAAAGAGGCGGTCCACATCTTTAACGAAACGTTCGGCCCTTACCCGTTCTCTGAGCTGGATGTCGTCCAGACGCCGACCAGCGCGGGGGGAATCGAATATCCGGGGCTGTTCGTCGTCGCGGACCAGGTGTGGGACAAAGCCGCCGATTATTTCCTGTTCGTGATCATCCACGAGACCGCGCACCAGTGGTGGTACAGCCTGATCGGCAACGATCAGACGCTCGATCCCTGGATGGACGAGGCGCTGGCGCAGTTCTCGGTCGCGCTGTTCATCGGCAGGATGGAGGGCGAAGACGCTTACGACGCCTCCATGACCAGCTACGCCGAGCAGGTCAGCAGCTTCACCAGACTGGGAACAGACTTCGACCGCCCGATCGGCCTGCCAGTGAGCGACTACTCAGGCCGCGCTTACTTCTACATGGTGTATCAGAAAGGGCCGCTGTTTT
>JADLHR010000091.1 GCA_020848665.1 Anaerolineae bacterium | reverse complement strand
GAGACGAGCAGAATCCGCTGGCCGTCGCTCTCGACCCACTTTGCGTCATGGCCGCCTGCCAGCGGCGCGCTGACCACCCGGCGTATCGCCTCCGGCAGATCGCCTTTGAAGGAGTGGCCGAGCACATCCCCCGCCCCGTTCTGTACAGCGAGGAAGCTGACTTCGGTATTGTGGCGGTCGTCCGAATAGTGCGCCTGCGCCTCCTCAAGGAAGGTATTCAGCCGCTGCCGGCTTGCCACGTCGAGCAGCGACGCCGATGACTGCGCGATATAGGATGTGATCGACAACCCCTGCTGCTCGACCTGCTCCTCCAGAATGGACCACATCGAGCGGCGCACCTGCACGATTGCGAACAGGCCGAGCAGGATTACCGTCCCCAGCACAATCCCCAGGACCTTGGTGCGGATGCTGACGGCGCCTGCCACAGCCCAAAACCGCTGAAATAAGCGCGAGCGCAGAAATTGGTTCACGCTGGCCTTCGTTCCTGGCTATCGACCTGCTCGTCCGAAAACGCGGACCGAATTTTGAAGATACGCATCATCATTTTAATCCGGCTGCCACGAGCTGCAACCCCTTTGCGCGTGCAGGCTACGCCGGATCGGCTCCGATTCGTCCTCTTTACAGCCGATAAAAGGCGCATACAATGAAAATACGCGCGCGCCTGCGCGTGATCGTCCGGCAGAGCGCGTCAGACGACGCGGGACAAGGCCCTCTCATCGATGCTGCGTTCAAACCCGTGTGTGCGCTGCGGTGCCTGCTGCGCGCATTTCCGCGTATCGTTCTACTGGGCCGAGGCGGACGACACGCCGGGCGGGACTGTCCCGCTCGCACTGACCGAAGACATAACCGACCTGCGCCGCTGCATGAAGGGCACCAATGAGCGGCACCCGCGCTGCGCTGCGCTGCAAGGCCGGGTCGGCGAGCGCGTGAGCTGCGCCATTTACGAGCAGCGCCCCACCCCCTGCCGCGAGTTTGGCATCACGTGGTCACGCGGCGTGCTGCACTTCTCTGCCGCCGAGCTGGACCGCTGCAACCAGGCGCGGGCCGCCTGGGGCCTGCCGCCGCTTCTGGAAAACGCTGCCGGTGACCCCGACGCCTCTCCCCCGGCGCAGACACCCGGCGCGCGCGGCATCGCCAGCTAGCCAGCCTACGCCTTCAAACGTTCCAAGTATTTCTGGCGGAACTTGGCGACTTTCGGCGCGATCACCACGCGGCAGTAGCCCTGAAAGGGGTTGCGCTCGAAGTACTGCTGATGATAGTCCTCTGCCGGGTAGAACGTCTCGTAGGGCACAAGCTGCGTGACCAGCGGATCGCTCCACCAGCCCTGGCGCGCCACTTCCGCGATAACTTCTTCAGCGGTCGCGCGCTGCTCCGGCGAGTGGTAGAAGATCACCGAGCGGTACTGCGTCCCGACATCCGCGCCCTGGCGGTCCAGCGTCGTGGGGTCGTGAACCGTGAACAACACTTCCAATAGGTCCCGATAGCTGATCACCGCCGGGTCGAATGTGATCTGCACGACTTCCGCGTGCCCGGTGCGCCCGGTACAGACTTGTTCATAGGACGGACTGGGCACATCCCCGCCTGCGTAGCCCGACACAACATCTGTGACGCCTTTCAGCGCATCGTAAATCGGCTCCAGACACCAGAAGCATCCGCCGCCAAACGTTGCCTGTTCCATGCTCATCCTAAATCTCCAATGCCTGTGCGGATCGCGGTGCTGAGATTATAGCGATTCTGAAGGAGCGCGGGCGCCGGACGTGGCACGATGCGCGCCGCCGAAGTATCCTCGTGCTCATCATCCGGATTCGTTCGCAGGTGAGAACTCGCTATGCCTCAGCCGTTCATTCTCGGCGTCAACTATTGGCCGCGCCGCAAGGCGATGTATTGGTGGGCGAGCTTCGACGCGCAGGAAGTGCGCGATGAGTTCGGGCAGATCGCCGCGCTGGGCCTGCGCATCGTGCGGATTTTTCTGTTGTGGGACGACTTCCAGCCCGCGCCTGATGTTGTGCCGGCGGAGCGCCTGCGCGATCTGACGACCGTCTGCGATATCGCCGCCGAGCTGGGGCTGGGGCTGGATATCACGTTCTTCACCGGGCACATGAGCGGGCCAAACTGGGCGCCGCGCTGGCTGCTGGACGAGCGCGTTCCCCCTCTGCCGCCGGGCAGGCTGGTCAGCGGCGGTGAGATGGTCGATCTCGGCTATCGCAACATGCTCACCGATCCGGTTGCGCTGGACGCCGCGCGCCTGCACCTGCGCGTCGTGGTCGGCACGCTGCGCGATCACCCCGCCGTATGGATGTGGAACCTCGGCAACGAGCCAGACCTGTTCGCCCTGCCGCCTGACCGCGCAACAGGCCGCGCCTGGGTGCAGGAGATGACCGGCCTGATCAGGTCGATTGACCCGGTTCACCCGGTGACGTGCGGGCTGCATTCCGCCAGCCTGTTCAGCAGCGCGCCGTTTCGGATCGACGACACCTTCGCGATCACGGATGTCGCGGTCATGCACAGCTATCCGATGTACGTCCCCTGGATCGAGGACCCGCTCGACCCGGATTACGTGCCGTTCACCTGCGCGCTGACGACCGCGCTCTGCGGCAAGCCAGCGTTGATGGAAGAATTCGGCGGCTGCACCGCCCCGCCCCGCGAGCCATCCCAGTTCTGGGAATGGACCGCCTACGGCCAGCCGCGCACGCAGTTCATGGCGTCGGAAGAAGATTTCGCGGCGTACCTCGATGCGGTGCTGCCCCGGCTGGTGCAGGTCGGCGCAACGGGCGCGATGCTCTGGTGCTACGCCGACTACGCGCCTGAACTCTACGACCGCCCGCCCTGCGCCGAGTCAATCCACGAGCGGTTCTTCGGGCTGGTGCGCGCGGATGGCTCGCTCAAGCCGCACGCCGAGGTGATCCGCCGTTTCGCCGCCAGCGCGCCAATCGTCCGGCCCGCGATCCACACGCTCGATCTGGACATCTCGCCCGACGAGTACTACGCCGATCCGGAAACGCACGTGCGGCGGCTGTACGACGTGTATCGGCAGCGCCGGCCGTCAGCTTCAACACCATGATCACGATCACATCGCGCACCGTGCACGATCTGGCGCTGTGCGAGCGGCGCGCCTGGCTCGACGCGGACCGTTCCGGCCCGGCATATGACGCGCCGCTGACGCTGGGCATCGTGTGGGATGGCGCGGGCGAGCTTGAAACGCGGCGCGCTGCCGGATGGGCGGACGCCGTCGAACAGACCGGACGGCTGATCGCGCTCGGCGCAGCGAGCATCTTCGACGCCTGCGTGCAGCTTGATACGGCGCTCGACCTGTCCGACCGGGTCTTCATGATCCGCGCGCAGATCGACCGCCTGGAGCGTGTGGAGCACCTGGGCGAGAGCGTGTACGCGCCAGTTCTGCTGCGCGAGTCGATAACAGCGGACGAAGGCGACCGGCTGATGCTCGACCTGTGGGTCTGGCTGCTGGACAGCCTCGGCGGGACACCGCCACCTGCGGAGCTGTGGCTGGGCGTGGATGAACTGGGCCGCGCGCGCCGCCGTGTGCCACACGAATACGACGAGGCGCGCCTGCTCGACGTGCTGACGCGGCTCGCTGCGCTGCTGGCGCGGGAGGACGCGCCGCCTATTCACCTGATTGAGGCGTGCAAAGCGTGCCCGCATCGCGCGGACTGCCACGCCATCGCCCGGCAGGATGGCGCGCTCGACCTGCTGTACGGCGTCTCGCAGCGTGTGCGGGCTGGCCTGCACGCAGCGGGGCTGCGCTCGCTGGCGCAGATCGCCGCCGCGTCGCCCGACGAGCTACAGCGCGTCAAGGGAATCGGCCCGGCCAGCGCGCCGCGCATCCACGCCAACGCGCGCGCCTGGCTGAACGCGCGCCCGGTTCACCTGCGCCCGCTGCCGGACCGCTGCGCGGCGGGCGGGTGGATGTTCGACCTGGAAACGCTGGAGCGCAACGGGCAAGTAGTCCCCTGGTGCATGGGCTGGTGCGACGTACGCGGCCAGACGCAGATCGCGCTCGTTGGGCCGGTGCAGACGCCGGAAACGCTGGCGCTCCCTGGCGGACAGCGCGTCACGCTCGCGCCGGACAGCGACGGCCTGTGGGAAACGCTCGCAGAGTCGGTCGCAGGCAGCGCGCCGATTTTCCACTGGACCGGCTACGACGCCGCGCTGCTGCGCGGGACAGCGCCGCGCGCCGTCCGCGACGCCCTGGAGCCGCGTTTCGAGGACCTGCACCGCCACTTCACGCAGGCGGTCAGCCTGCCGCTGCGCAGCACGTCGATCAAAGCGATCTCAACCTACCTGGGCTATCCGTGGCCGGGCTACAACGAGTGGTTCGCCGCCTATCAGGATTACCGCTACTGGCTGGACGGCGGTCCGATTGCGGCGCTGGAGCGGGCCTGCGGGTACCAGCGCGCTGACGTGCAGTCGATGGCCTGGGTCTGGCGCTGGTGGACCGGCGCCGGTGCGTCCACGCCAGAGTCAGCTGGTTGAAGGATGCTCGACGTACAGCTCTCCGGCCAGCTCGTTGCCGAGGACTAAACGCTCGCTACCTGCCTCAAGGTGCACCGGACCGTTGAACGGGCTGCGAGCGACGACCGTTACCGGCATGCCAGGCACTAGCCTCACGCTCGCCAGGTAGCGCAGCTTCTCCGGATCGTGCGTTTTGACCCGGCTGACCTGCGCCGGGGCGCGCTCCGGCCAGTCGGCCAGCGGCTTATCCTCGATTACGGGCATAACGCCCTCTTTCGTCGGGATCGGCTCGCCGTGCGGGCAGCGACGCGGGAACCCGGCCATCTCGTCCATCCGCTCGATCACACGCTCATCCACGCCCCGTTCCAGCAGCTCAACCATATCGTGCACTTCATCCCAGCCGAAGCGCATGACCGAAACCATGTACGCTTCCAGGATACGGTGGCGGCGAATGACGTGCAGCGCGATCGCCTCGCCTTCCGGCGTAAGCTGGACGCCTTGATATGGCTCGTGCCGGATGTAGCCATTCTCTGCCATGCGGCGCACCATGCGCGAAGCGGCCTGCAGCGAAACGCCCATCGCGTCGGCGATCATCGAGAGCGTCGGCCACGTGTTCGCTTCCTGAAGACGATAAATCTCGGCCAGGTAAAACCAGACTGTTGGACACATAGCAATCCTGCGATCTTCGCTTCGTGGCGCGCCTTGCGCGGAGAATCCCCGATCCCCTGTTCGTCAAAGTCAAGCCTGCACAGACAAGAGAAACCTTGCAGAAATAATATAAGGATTATTTGAGAAAATATACCCGGACGCGGCGCAGTTGGCAAACGTTTCGCCGCACATCTAACGCGATTCCGATAGAGCCGAACGTCACGGTTTCAACCGGGTTGAAACCCTGGTCTCCCGCCCTGTGAAACATGTCCTCAACCGCAGGGCCTTGATACCCTTGCGCGGCTATGGTTAAATCGCCTTCGTAGTTGCGAATGATTCGCAATAACCTTCACGGT
This sequence comes from Anaerolineae bacterium, assembly GCA_020848665.1. GTDB lineage: Bacteria > Chloroflexota > Anaerolineae > Aggregatilineales > Aggregatilineaceae > DYGX01. The sequence continues at coordinate 154 of JADLHR010000091.1, read as the reverse complement.
TAACTAAGGCGCGCCGCTGTTTGTTGACGCTGACAAGGTAAGGATACGAGTTGATGCATCGCCTTCGCTTCCTGATCGCCAGCACGCTTTTTCTGATCGCTATCGCCTCGATCGTGATTCCGATCCCGCCGAGCAGCAACGGCAGCCATTTATT
>JADLHR010000090.1 GCA_020848665.1 Anaerolineae bacterium | reverse complement strand
TGCGCCATTGCCATCAGGCCAAGCGCGGTCGTGCGCGTGTCGGTGTTCCAGTTCCACCAGTCCTGCTCGGCTTCTTCCCAGTGCGCGCCGGTCGCGCTGACGATCAGGCCGTTGTTAAGGTCGTTCACCAGCTCCATCGCGCGCGTATCGTCCGGCGCCAGCCGGTGGAAAATCATCGCCAGATACGCCTTGGCGTAGAGGCTCAGCCCTTCGCGCTCCTCGAACAGACGCGCCGCCCGGCTGAGGTCGCTCTCGCCGCCGTAAGACAGCGCGTAGATCAGGAACGCCTGCCGGTTGAGGCGCCACGTTGGCTCCTGCGGGCCTACCGTGATCAGCGCCCCGCGCACGAACTCTGCCGCGCGCGCCATCACGTCCGCGTCGATGGTATAGCCCGCGTCGCGCGCTTCCGCCAGCCCGATCAGCGCGTAGGCCGTCGCCAGCGGGTCAGATTTGTCTTGCGGGAACCAGCCCCAGCCGCCGTCCACATGCTGCTGCGCGTAAAGCCGCTGCAGCGCAAAACTAAGCTGCTCGGACAGGTGACCCTTCAGCTCCTCATCCTCGACGCCGAGCGCATCCAGCGCGCGGTAGGTCACCGCATTCGGCAGAAAGCGGCTGACGATCTGCTCGATGCAGTAGTAGGGGTAGTTGCGCAGCCAGTCCAGCCCGTCGATGGTCGCTGCCGCCAGCGAGCGGTCCAGCCGGACGGTCAGCTCGCCCTGCGTCACGTCGAAGCGGCGCGGCAGCGCGACGGCCTCGGTGCGGCTCCCGGCGTCGGGGCCGTAGAGCGTCCCGCCGGTCCCGACCGTCTCCGGCACTTCGTACTTATAGACCGGCAGCGTGCGGTCGTCGCCCTGGCCGAGCGGCGGCAGGCTGGCGTCGGTGTAGGCGCCATCGCCCGCGTTGGCGGTGAACATCGCGCGGATCGCGGCGCCATCCAGCACCTCGATCGGCCAGTCCACGCGCGCGCGACCGCCCGCCGGGACGGTGACGGTCTGCATGTGCCGCACACCGTCCGCCAGCGTGAAGCCGCTTCCTTCGAGCGTGACCTCAGTCTCGTAGTCCTCGTCGGTGTTGTTGTTGACGATCGCCGCCAGCCGCGCACGGTCCCCCACCACGAAGAAGCGCGGCGTCACTGGGCGGATCAGCAGCGGCTTGGTGCTCAGCAGGTCAAACACCGCCTGTCCGACCAGCATCGGGCTGCCCTCGCCGGTCGTCACGGCGCGCGCGTCGAGCCGCCAGGTGGTCAGGTTATCCGGCAGGGTGACGGAGATCGTCGCCTGCCCATTCTCGTCGGTGATCAGGCTCGGCGCCCACAGCGGCGTGTCCACGAATTCCTGCCGCACGTCAAAGATGCCGCCCTCGCCGAAGCCGCCGCCGCCACCCTTGATCGTGTCGATGATCGTCTGCGTGGCCTGATCGACGCTGATCGTCAGCGGCGACGAGGTCCGCACCGAGATGCCGCGCTCCGAGTAGAAGAACGGCAGCAGGTCCTGGCTGTTCGGCTCGGCGATGGTCAGCACGGCCAGGTCCGTCAGGCTGACGCCAACCTCGGCGCCCGGCACCGGCGTGCCTTCCCAGTCGGTCGTGGTGATCGTGTACTCGACCGTATCGCCCGGCCCGGCGTATTCGCCCGCCGCCACGTCGATATTCGGCTCGACGCTGACAGCCATCACCAGCCGCTCGGTATCAACCGTAAGCTGCGTCAGGCCGAAGCGGAAGGCGGCGATCGGGTTATTCTCGTCCACCCCCTTGACCAGCAGCACGCTCACGAACACATTCGGCGCGTAGTTTTCTTCGATCGGCAGGCGGTAGATCGTGCTGTTCGTTTCCAGCAGCACCACTTCCTGCGTCAGGATGTCGCCGCGCTCGACCGTGATCAACGCGTAGGCTTCGCCCTGCCAGGGGCTGGGTATCAGCACTTCTGCCGTGTCGCCGATGGCGTACTGATCCTTGTCGGTGATCAACTGGATGCGGTTGGAGTTCTCCTGCCGCCAGTTGACGTACTCCTCGCCGCTGACCCACAGGAACGCGCTGGAGCGGACGGTGTTGCCGCGCTCGTCGGTCGTGGCAGCGATGACCTTGTAGACGCCGCCCGACGGCGGGGTGAACGTGATTTGTGCGCGCCCGTCGTCGCCAGTCGTGGCTGTGCCCTCGGCGCCCTCAAGCGGGATTTCCTCGACATCCCAGGTCCAGGTCGTGCGGCCATACTCGTCTTCTTCCTGCACCGAGAACCAGCGCCGCTCGACCACCCGGTACTCGACTTCCTGCCCGGCGACCGGCTCGCCATCCCAATCGACCGCCAGCACGTTGACCGCATTCGCCTCACCTGCCGTGCCGACGTATTCCTCCGGCTGCAAGCCGACGTAGACCAGCCCCTGGTGCACGATGACCTGCGTCCGCGCCGCGACAAGCTGGTCGCTCTCGTCGGTGACCTGCGCCTCGATGGTGTAGAGCTGGCTGCCGTTCGCGTCGCCCAGATCCGCCTCGATCTCGATCAGGAAGCGGCCCTGCGCGTCGGTGCGGCCCTCGCCTTCATCGATCACTTCACCGAACGGCCCGTAGTATTCCGGGGCGTAGAGGTCGTAGTTGCGATCCTCGAACGACCAGTAGCCAGGGCCGTCGTAGCTGAAGCTGTAGTCGCGCGCCAGGACGCTGTAGCGCACATCCGCGTTCGACACGGCGCCGCCGAAGAAGTAGATCGCCTCGACCGCGACCTGGATCGTGTCGCCCGGCGCGACTTCGTCCACCGCCGGGGTGGCGCTCACCTGGAACTCCGGCGCGCGATATTCCGCCACGCCGAAGCTCAGGCTGAATTCATCGCGGGCGTTGCTCGCCAGCGCCGCCGCGATCCGGTAGTAGCCGAGCGACGCCTCGTCGTCCAGCGTAAACTCGCCGCTGAATGACCCCTGCGCGTTGACCGGCAGCACCTCATCGTAGACGATCTCGCCGCGGTCGTCGTAGATCGTCACCGGAACCTCGGTTGCCGATGGCAGGCTGAACTGCACGTCGTCACGCGCGCGAAGAATACCCTTGAAGTAGACTGGCTGGCCGGGGCGATAGATCGGCCGGTCGGTGTAGAGATAGATCACGAAGTCTTCCGGCTGGTAGTCCGACATCACGTCGAACTCCCAGGGGTTCATCCCGTCTGACCACTCGCTCATGGCGAAGCCGAACACGCCGCCGGAATCCACCGAAGCGTACAGCGTGGTGTAGAGGCTGTCCAGCGCCGGGATTGCAGCCTGCGCCAGGCCGTCCGCCCCGGTCGTCGCCTGCGCGACCGGGTTGAAGTCCGCGTTGTAGAAGATGACCGGCGCGCCCGCGACTGGCGCGCCGCTTTCCAGGTCGGTGACCCAGGCCAGCGCCGTGTCCTGGCTGAACTTGAGCGCGACATTGGCGGTGGCGACCAGCATGATCTGGCGCGACGGCCAGCCACCCTGCGCGGTCAATTCTGGCGCCTGCGCTTCGAGGAAGTAAACGCCCGGCGCCAGCGCGGGCGGCTGGCCCGCTGCGGCCTCGCTCTCCGGCGCGTTCGGATCGACCGGCGCACCCAACAGCGGCACGAAGAAGTAGCTCTCAGTTGTGCCCTCGGCAGCGAAGCCCTCGGTCCCATTATCCAGGCGGACCTGCCACCACAGATAACCGCTCTCGCAGAACGGGCCACCGGTGATCTGGAACGTCTCGCCCGGCTTGACCTGCGCGATGGCGCGCGCGCTCAGGCTGGCGGCGGCGCGCACATTGAGCGGGCGCGGATCGTCCTCGCTCACCAGCGCCACATCGCCAACCGTCACCTGTGGCGCGGGCGCGCCCAGGCACTCGATGTTGCTGATTCCGCTTGGCCCGGTCTCGGAGATGTACAGCAACTCATAGCGGCGCTCGTCCTGCCCGGCGCTGACGTCGATTGACCAGCGGCGCAGCAGATCGGCGGGCTGTGGAGTATAGCTATCCCACCGTTCCCAGCTATCCGGCCCGGTCAGCTCCGCCAGGGTGGGCAGCGACAGCCGCCACAGCCCCAGATCGATGCGCTCGACATTGCGATGCGTCACGAACAGGCGCGTTGCCGGGGTATAGGCGCTGTACAGCCCGACCCGGCCCGGCGCCTGAAAAGTCAGCTCCGGGGCATAGGGCGCGGTGGTATAAGTCACCACCATGCCTTCGTCAATCGTGTTGCCGTAGGGGTCCTGCATCCCCGGCAGAATCGTGATCGTATAGTCGGTGCTCGGCTGGGTGTCGAAGCCGAAGGTGAAGCTGTTCTGCCACTCCGACCAGTACACGTCGAACTCGCGCCACGGCTCCGGGTCGATCGTCACCTTGTCCTCGATCGTGTCCCAGTCCATCGGCCCGGCGAAGAACAGCGTGAACCCGCCGTAGGGGTCGGCGCTGGCCTGCCCATCGGAGGGTGTGGTATCGACAATCGCCGGAGCAGGTACGGTCGTGAACGTGCTGATCGCAGTCTCATTCAGCGCCGCGCCGGTCGCGCTGAGCGCGAAGCCTGCGTCAATCGTGGCGCGATAGGTTGTGCCCAGCGCCAGCCGCTCCGCCGGACGGAACGTCAGCCGGCGGCCATCCTCGCTCCAGCGGAACGTGCCGGGGACGTGCTCCGGCAGGGGGGCTGCGCCGTCCGGGATGCGATCCAGCGCAAAGGCGCGCTCGGTCGCGTCGTGATCCATCGGCTGCGTAAAGCTGACCGTGACCGGCGCTTCGAGCTTGACCCCGCTGCTGCCCTCAGCGGGGATGATCTCGACCACATCCGGCGGCAGCGTGCTGAAGGTCCAGGTGTAATCCTCGGCCAGCACGCCGCCGGTGACATCTTCCAACCCGGCGGGGATGGTCGCGGTGTAGGTCGTGCCGCCGCGCAGCCCTTCGTCCGGCGTAAAGAGGTAGATTGACGTGTTCAGCCACTCGCCCTTGCCCTTGACCGGCGGATCGAGCGTCAGCGGATCGGGCAGCGTGTCCTGCTCCTCGACCGTCACCAGCGGGACGACCGGCCGGTTGAAGATGACCGTGATTACGCTGTCGGTATCGACCGCCTCAGAATCCGGCGCAGGCAGCACCTCGGCCACTTCGAGGTAGCCGATGGTGCGCAGCGCCAGCACGAACGGCTCGGCCAGCGATACTTCTGCCGCTGATTTAGCATCCGCCCCAATCGTGAAGGTGACCTCGGTCGCGCGCTGGTAAGCCTCGTCCGGCGTGAACGTCAGCGCCGACAACCCGGCCCAGCTTAGCGCGCCCTCAACCGCCGGAGAAGCGCCGAACGCGCTTTCGACCGACGCCGTGTCCATCGGCTGGTCGAAGAAGAACGTCACCGGCTCGTCAAGCGCCAGCTCCTCGCCGGGCAGCGGGCTGGTCTCGACCACGCGCGGGGCAACTGCGCCGTCCTGCCCCCGCGCGACCAGCGGAGATGTGATCAGCAGCGCGCCGGTCAGAACCAGCGCCAGCGCCAGACCGCCTATCCAGCGGATACGTAAGCCTGTCATCGCTCTCTCTCCCTGAAGCGTCATACACGCATGCGGCCCGGTGGACACTCGCCGCCGGGAAAACCGGTTCAGGATCAACGGGCGCGCCGGGCCGTGACTTGCATCGGACTCCTGGCGGCGGTGATGGCCGCGCGCGCTCAGCCAGCTTTAAGGTAGATTTTGACCTCGCTCTCGGCCAGCGAATCGGTCAGCGTGCCGCCGCTCGCCTCGACATCATAATTGTTGATGTATTCGTGCCACTTGCCATCGCCCGGCCAGTTCGGAATCGTGACCTTGCCGCCGAACTCGTCCTTGAGGTGGGCAACCACCACCGCCACGCTGCCCGCGCCGTTCCACCGCTTATATGCCATGATACACCGCTCTGGGTCCAGGTGCACGACGTCGAAGGTGTCGGTGCGCAGCGCGTCGGTGTTCTTGCGCATGGCGATCAGCCCGCAATACTCGCGCTGAAGATCGGCGTTGCGGAAGAGACGCAGCGGCAGCCAACCTGCGCCTGGGCCGCAGTATTCTCATTGTAGAGGGCTGCGCCAGCGAAAAGCGCGACGGCCAGTCTCCGTCCACCCTACGGCTGCTCGCCGGGCGACAGGTCCTGCGCCAGGCGGTCGATCACCGCGACCAGCGCGTGCATGCGGATCGGCTTGGTGATGAACTCCACCGCGCCGAGCGCCAGCACGCGCTCCTCTGAGGTGTGCTGGCCGGAGATCACGATCACCGGGATCGAGCGCAGGCGGGGGTCGTCACGCATAAACTCTAACAGCCGCGTGCCGGGCAGGTCCGGCAGGGCGAGGTCGAGCACGATCACGTCGATCGCACGGTTGGTTAGCTCCAGCAGCGCGGGGATAGTCTCAGGCGTGCTGGTGACGGTGTGGCCGTGACGCGTCAAAGCCGCCGCGTAAAGGTAGCGAAGATCGGGGTCATCCTCGACGACGAGGACAGTCACCATGCCCGCGCTTTGCTCCTTGCCACATCCGCGCTACCGGCCCAGCGCAATCTTGATGCCCTGATAGCCCAGCGCGCCGATCTCGCGCAGCAGAAAATACAATGTTTCGGGCGCATTCCCGGCCTGGCCGAAGCGCGTCGCGGGGCTGGTCCACACAGTCACACCTTCGCGCGTAAACAGCCAGCGCGCACGCAGCAGATGGAAACTGTCGCTGACCACGACCGCGCTCTCCCAGCCGCGCCTGCGTAGAATCTCCGCCGCGTAGCGGGCGTTCTGCTCGGTGGTACGGCTGTCCGGCTCCAGCATGATCGCGCTGATCGGAACGCCTGCCGCCTGCGCGAGATCGGCGCACACCTCGGCCTCGCGCCGCCCATCCGGCCCGCGATAGCCGCCAGAGCACAGCACATACGGCGCGAACCCTGCCTGGTACAACTGCACGGCGTGCTGTGTCCGGCGCTGCGTTCCCATCTCACCCGCGCCCAGCACAATAATCACATCCGCCGGGCGCACCTGGTCCTGCGCGCCGTAGATCACGATCAGCGCCGC
>JADLHR010000089.1 GCA_020848665.1 Anaerolineae bacterium | reverse complement strand
TGGATCACCACGTCGATATCCAACGGGACGCCGATACGACAGTCGCCTCCACAGCGCACCAGGTAAGGCTGGCCGCCGCCCAGGTTCTCGACATGCGGGTTGTCGCCATCGACGACCAGCGCGCTGCCCTCGCGTCCACGCAGGATCAGGTCGCCGCCGACCGTCTGCACGATCACCGGGACGCTGACGTTCACCTCCTCAACACGCTTCACCACGGTATTCTCTCCTCACCGGCGGCTCGGCCCCGGCGCTAGCCGGGGTCTGTCGCGATCTTGTCTGGCGGATTCAGTCGAACCTGTGCTGATAGCTCAATCGATGTAGATATGCACCCGCTCGTTGTCGCTCACGTCCTCGACATCCAGCAGCGTGCCGGAAATCTCCTCCTGCTCGATCGCGCGCAGGACATCGCCGATGGTGCTCCGATCCAGCTCGTCAGTGAAGCGCGCACCGATCTGCATCCCGAAGCGCACCAGGCCGAGCGGCACATTGACACGCAGGCGGCTGTGTCCGGTGTCCAGCGCGCTGACCTGGATGTGCAGCCAGCGGCGCCGGTCGAGAGCCAGCGGCGGCTCTGGAGCGGGCGGCGCCGAGGCTGACGGAACCGGAATCGGTGGCGCAGGGTCTAGCGCTTCGGGTGGCGCGGGCGGCTCCGGTGCGGTGTCGGGCGCAGCGTCTTGGGCGTGCGTGAGCAGCTCGGTCGCACGGGTGACATCGATCTCGCCTCTGGACAGCATTTCCAGGATTTTCTTGCGCAAAGCCATGCGGATACCTCCTTCAGTTCAACCGGATGCTGGCGGCGGCGCTCAGGGCAGCTCGCCGCGCAGCAGTTCAATCGCTTCTTCCGACGTAATCTTGCCGGTTGCCAGGTCATCCAGCACCTGGCGGCGCGCTTCGGGGCCAGGTTCGCCACCCGGCTCCGGCGTGCCCGGCACTTCGTAGCCCAGCGCCTCGATCACCTCGTTGAGACGGCTGCGCACGGTCGGGTACGAAATGCCAAGCTCCTTCTCGACGTGCCGGATCTTGCCCTCGCAGCGCAAAAAGACTTCGACAAACTCCAGTTGATCAGGACTCAGCAGCGCCAGCCGTCCCAGCGCGAAGCGCCCTTCGACCGACACGTCGCAGTTGGGGCAGTGCAGACGCTGGATAATCATGGCCTCGCCGCAGACCGGGCACGGGCCGGGAACCGGATAGACTGGGTACATGGCGCTCCCTCGATCGTATACCACTATCACGCGCACACCGCGCAGATGTCGCGCTCACCGCCTTGATTGGGCGCGTTTATCTATAGTAGCAAGGTTTGTTGAAGAAGTCAATAAGACCATTAAACTTTTCAAGCAATTATATGCGCTTTATTCAGTATATACTCAGCGCCATCGTTTCTAAAGGATGGGCCGCGATCCGCGCCTGGGCGGACGATCTGGCGCTGCGACTCCATATTTGAAGGCAGTTCGGGCGCGTATTGCAGCCGGATCAGAATTGTCATATGCTAAGGGAAAGCGGCGCGCCGGGCGCAGCCGCGCCGCTGCATATTCCCAGGGAGTATGTTGAGAAAGGAGGAACGCCATGATGTGGTGGAACTGGTTCACTGTTCAGCCGCAGGTACGCCGCTGGACGAGCGGGCAGGGACTGGTCGAATACGCCCTGATCCTGATCTTCGTCGCGGTCGTGCTGATTGCCCTGCTGACCATCCTGGGGCCGGGCTTAAAAAACATCTACCAGGATATCGTCGATGAGCTGAACGCGATCTAGCCGCGCGCGATCCGCGTGATCGCGCTAATCGCCGGCCTTATTAATGAGCCATCGAAGCCCCGCAATCGCGGGGTTTTTTTCTTTGCACGGCCTAGAGCGTGTTATGCACTTGCGCGCCGGGTAAAGCCCCCCATCCCCCGGCTCCTTGCCCCCAAAATGAGGGAAGGGGAGTCCGCTCTGTTTTTTTCCTTCCCTCGCGCTGGGGGAAGGAAAGCCGGCCGCAGGTCGGAAGGATGGGGGGTGGCCTGGAAACCAGACCATGAAGTGCATAACAGCCTCTAGGGGCTATTCCGGCAGGTCATCTGGCGGGCGCAGCGGGCGAACATCATACGGACGGTGCGGCTTGTCCCACTGGCGGCGCTTCCACATCGTCTCGCCCATGCCCGGCTCCCACTCGTCGGCCAATGCTCCGGCGGCGCGCGTCATCTCCAGACCGCCCAGGTTGCGCGCGATGATCTCGACGGCGTGCGGCCAGGTCCACAGCAGCGTATCGACCTGCACGGCAACCGCGCCTGCTTCGAGGAAGTCACGCGCGTCGTCGGGCGAATGGATGCCACCAGACCCGATGACCGGCAGCGTTACCGCCCGCGCTACCTGACCGACTGCTCGCAGCGCCTGGGCCTTGAGCCAGGGGCCGTAGATGCGCCCCCCGGCGAGCTGTCCTGAAAGCGGATCGCGGACGGTGCCACGCGGCGGCGCGGCGACCACCAGCGCGCCCGCGCCCGCATCCTGCGCGGCGGGAGCCAGCTCCAGCGCGCCATAGAGCGGCAGCCGCACCAGCAGCGGCAGCAGAGTCGCGGCCTGGGCCGAGCGCAACACCAGCTCGACATCGTAGGCCGTCGCCTGATCGTGCAGGCCCAGCTCGACCGCGACGACGGCCTCGCAGCGTTCCAGCTCCGCGACGCATGAGGCGACATCTTCCGGCGTGGTGGCGACGACATGCGCGATGATCGGCGCCAGGCTGCGCGACCAGCGCGCGCGGTAGAGCTTCACCGCGCGGCGCACGCCGGGGTTGGGCAGCCCGGTGTGGATCAACGCCCCGGCGGGCAGCGGCACGACGCGCGGTCCCTGCGCGGCCCGGCGCGGACGCCACGTCAGCGGATTGGTGACGATCCCGCCCAGCTTCGACAGGTCCAGCAGGTCGGCGTATGGCCCGCCGTCAAAACCCGCGACGCCCGACGCCAGCAGCACCGGGTTATTGATCGTCAGGGGTGACTTCCCGCCATAGGTCAGGTCGATCATGCGCGTGTCTCCTGCGCGGCTACGTGATCCACACCGCTCCGTGCTGCGCTCCGGCGTCCAGCAGCGCGCGGGCGAAGGCGTCGTCGGGCGCGCCGTTCTCCGCCACTGGCGGCCAGAAGCGATGAAAGGACTCGATCGTGCGCGTCGCTTCCTGCACCGTGCGGAGCTGGCGCCGCCGCATGAACAGCGCGTGCTGCGTGCGATGACAGATCATCGCGGCGTGCTTGTGCTCGATCCAGGGCGTGATGTCCAGCGCCAGGTGAGCGGGGTCGCTGCGGTTCCACAGCCGATCCTCGCTGCCTGGCACCAGCGCGCTCACACCGTAGAACACGACTTCCGGCACAAGGTTCTCGACCGCCTGCCGCAC
>JADLHR010000088.1 GCA_020848665.1 Anaerolineae bacterium | reverse complement strand
CCTGGCCCACGACCGGAAATTCATGCGTCTTCTCCCGGCAGGCTGCGGCGCTGTCCAGCGCGCGACAGGTGGCACATCTCGCTGAAATCGCACGGAAATGCGCAGCGCCCCTGGGCCATCGGCTTGCTCGGCCTGACCACAAAGCGCCCGGCGCGCGCCGCCATGACATGGCTGTGCAGCCGCGCCTCGGCGTCGTCGAGCGCCGCGTCGGCGGCGGTGACCGCGCCGCTGATAGCGCGGCTGCCGATATGCCAATAAGCTCCGCCCACCACTCGCGCTGTTTCGCCGCGCCCGGCCAGCAGCCGCTGCGCCGCCCGCAGATAGACCAGCATCTGCACGCTGCGCCCCTCGCGCAAATCATCAGCCTTGAAGGAGCCAGACCCGCTCTTGTAGTCGATCACGATGATCGCGTCGCCAACACGGTCGAGGCGGTCGATTTTGCCACGCAGCCGCAGCGTTCCCGCCTCGCCATCAATCTCGACTGGCGCGGCATCGCCCATGCCAAACGACGCTTCCAGGGCATAGGGCACGCGCGGCCCGTCGAGCCAGGCTTCCAGCGTCTTGTTCTTATCGTTCGGGATGCCCGCGCCAAAATCCTGCTCGACCAGCCAGCGCAGACGGCGCAGCAGCGTTTCCTGCTCGCGCTGCCACACAGGAGACGCGCGAAAGCCGTACTCGGTGGGCGCGTTGTCAAAAACCGCCTGCGCCGCCTCGCCAAGCAGCGTCTGCGCGCGCGGCAGGTTTTCCAGCGCAATCGTCAGTCCCTCGCGCTGAATTGCGCGGTAGGTGCGTTCCAGAATGGCGTGGTTGATCGATCCAAGCTGGAGCGCGTCGTGCCCTTCTTCCGGCTCTTTGACCGCTTCCAGGCCGAGCAGACGCCGCGCAAAGAAGCGGAACGGGCACATCCCGTAATCATTAAGCTGCGAGGCGCTCCACGTGCGATCCGGGCCAAGCACCTGAGCGGCGCGCGCGATCAGCGCCGGGTCGCCGAGCAGCCCGGCGTGGCAATCGAAGGGGCTGCGCGCGTCCTCGCGGCGGGCCTCCAACCTGCGCCCGCGCAGCGCGTTGCGCCAGGCGGAGTCGTCCAGCAGGGCGTTGTGCGCGGCCAGCGCAGCGTGCATATCGCCGGAGACCGACGCCAGCCGCGTCGAGACCGCAACGGCTGCTTCAACCGGGGTGGCCGCGTGATCCAGCTCCGGCGCCGCGCCGACCGGGATACGCTCGCGGGCGCCAGGCGGTACGTCGAGCGCCGCCAGCACTGCACTCCAGAACGGCGAGGGGGGAACCGGCGCGCCCTTGTCGTCCACGGTGAAGCGGCTGAGCGTCAGCGTGCGCCGCGCCAGCCCGATCACCTGGTAGAACAGGCTCAGATCATCGGCGCGCTCGGCGGGCGCGGGCAGATCGACGCCGCACGCCGCCAACGCCCGGCGCTCACCCTCGTGATGCACGTCCGCCTGCGCCTGCGGCGCCGGGAAGATGCCTTCCGCCAATCCCAGCAGATAGATATGATCGTGCGGCAGGCCGCGCGCCTCGTGCACGTCCGTGACCAGCACCCGGCCCAGGCGGCTCGCGCCGCCCGGCGGCGTGATCGTCGCCTGCGCCAGAGCCAGCTCCAGCTCCGGGCGGAAATCCGGCCAGCGCAGCGCCAGACTCGACGCGCCATCGACCAGCGCGTGCGCGGCGCGCAGCCCGGCCAGCACCTGCCATAATTCCTGCAGCGCGATCAGATCGCGCGTGGCCTGCTCGCCATCCGGCGCGGCGCGGACCTGCCCGATCAGATTGACATGATCACGCGCCGCCAGCGTAAAGGGCGCATCTTCGGCGGCAGCAATCGCTTCGCGCCCGGCTGCCGGATCCGGCCCGGCCAGGGCCTCGATCCAGCCCAGCAGATCGTCAAGCCTCCCGGCGGCGGGCGGCGTGATCCGCTCAAACCATGCGACCAGCGCCGCTTCAAGCGCCGCGCTGCTGATCGCTGGCTCGTCCTGCGGCTCGCCGTCCTCATCCACGAGCGGGTGCGCTGCCGAGCGAACCGCGTCCAGCCATTCCTGCCGCCCGCCGATCACCTGCCGCTCGACGCTGATGCGTGCCAGCGCCGCGACCGACGCTGGATCGAGACCGGGCGGCGCAAGATAAGGGCTGCTCAGCACGTCGAGCGTGTCACGGCGCGGAAAATCACGCGCGGCGAGATCGATCAGCGCCAGAAAAGCGGCGACAGCCGGGTTATCGCGCAGCGGCAGGCCGCCGCGCACAACCAGCGGAATCCCGTAGGCGTGCGCTGTCTCGCGCAGCGCCCCGCTGTAAAGCGCCAGGTCGCGCGCTGCGATCAGGATCGCGTCCGGCGGCGTGCCGTCCAACAGGCGCCGTTTCACGCGCCGCAACACCGCACGGACCTCGCGCTCGACATCCGGGGCCTCGATCAGCGCCAGCGTGTCCCCCGCCGGAGCCGCCTGCGGCGCGAGCGCCAGCAGCGAGTCGATCAGGTGTTGCAGCGGCGCAGCGCGCCCGCAGCCTTCGCCGGTCAGCGGCACGATCTGCCACAGGTCTTGTCCGGCGTCTACCAGTCGCTTGCGAGTCTGGGCGAAACGGCGAAAACGCGGCGCTCGCTGGTCATCAAGCTGAGTCAGAGTCAGAACAGTGCGCTCCGTCTGGCGCGCCAGCGCGGTCAGCAGTTCGACGTGCAGCCGGTTGAACTGGTCGAAGCCGTCGATAGCCAGCAGCTGCACGTCGCTGGTCGGCGCGGCGCCGCCGCGGACGTGGCCGAGCGCCACCCAGCCCGCGCCGTGCCCATCGACCAGGCGGTAACTCTGCAAAAACGCCTGATACGCTGCGTAGATGCGCGCCAGGTCGCGATCTTTCGGGCCGAGCTGACTGGCGGCCCCGGTGTACGCTTCGGGCGTGACGAGCGCCTGCTTCAGCTCGCCCACCAGCCGCGCCGCCAGCGCCACGAAGCCGGGTGTCCGCGCGATGGGGCCAAACAGTTCCAGCGCGCCTTCGTCGCACAGCCGCTCGATGACACGTCGCAGCGCCTGCGTGCCCGCTGCCCGGCCAATCGCGCGCTGCGGATCGCCGGCGCGATCGAGCAGGCGGTGGTAGAGCGCCTCGAAGTTGAAGAACTCTACGCCGAACAGCACGCCTTCGCCGCTGCTGGCGCGCAGCATCCGCTGGCGGAACGCCGTGACCTGCGCGCCGCTCGCCAGCAGCACCCAGATCGGGCGGAATGGGCTGAGCGCGCGCAGCGCCAGGATTTCGCCGATCACGGCTTTGGTCTTGCCACACCCGGCAGAGCCGAACCAGAGCGCCGCGTGCGGCGGTTCCTGGTAGGGCGTGATAGGCTCGAACAGCATACGGACCTCCCAGGGCGCCAGTGTAGTGCGGAGCGCCACAAAGGGCAAACGGGGGGCCGCCAACGCGCACGGTTGTTCTGGCAGCGGGAATCGCTTTCCCCACGAAATTGGTGTGGTCAGAAGCCGCTCGCCCGGAGTATGCTCTAAATACGCGCAATATACGCGCCATGTACCGGGAAGCAGAAAATGCAGCCGGGCCTCGCGTGTAATAACAACGTACTAGAACCCTGGCAGGGCCGATAAAATCTGCTAGAATACGAGGCGTTGGCTTCGTCTGGAAAAGGAGACGCAGCGACTATGATCAAGAAGCAATATCTCAAGCGCGGAACCGTGAAGGTTGATTTCATCTTGCCCTCGGCTATCGCTGCCGAGGCCTCCAGCGCCTATCTGGTAGGCGATTTCAACAACTGGGACGAATCCGCGACACCCATGACCAAGCTCAAGAACGGCAGCTTCAAGGCCACGCTGGAGCTGGACGCGGGGCGCGACTACAAGTTCCGCTACCTGGTCGATGGCAACCAGTGGCACAACGATTGGGACGCTGATCGCTACGAGCCGAATCCCTTTAGCGGCGACAACTCGGTCGTCAGCACGCATCCGCAGTAAACGGCAGCCGGTTTGTCGCCGGGCTGCGTCCGAGAGGAGCCATGCTGCTCCACCGCAGACTTTTGACGGCCCGCCCGTACAACCGGCCTGTCGGTTCGTGCGGGCGGGCGTTTGCGCGCCCTGCCCTCGCCCGGACAACCGCTGAGGCGGAGAATTAGAGAACGGAAACAATGATCCGGTTTGGTCGTGAGATTACCGGCAGCCTCGAAGCGGCGCTGCGCCGGGAATGGCTGGTGACGAATGGCATCGGCGGCTATGCGACGGGATCGCTCGCCGGAGCGCGCACCCGCCGCTATCACAGCCTGCTGACCGCTTCGCTTCAGCCTCCCACGCGCCGCACAGTCACGGTTGCCAGCCTCGACACCTGGATCGAGATCAACGGGCGGCGCTTTCCACTCGTCACGCACGAATGGGCCGCCGGAGTCGTTTTGCCGGATGGTTATCGCCACCTGGAACACTTCGAGATGGACGGCGCAATCCCGGTCTTCACCTGGGCGCTGGGCGATGTGCAGATCGAGCAGCGCATCTGGATGGTGCATGGCCGCAACACAACCTATGTTACCTACACCTACCGGCGCGGCTGCGCTAACGTGCGCCTCGTCACCCGCCCGCTGTGCACCTGGCGCGATCACCACCACCTGACGCGCGGCGGCTTCACCATCGACGTGCAGCGCGCCGGCGCTCCACCCTGGCCGGACGGCCACGCCCTGATCATCACCGCCAGGCCTAAGAACAATGGCAAGGGCGACAGCAAGACCAACGGGGCGGATGTGCGCCCCTACCGGATCGCGATCAATCGCGGCAGCGTCTTTGACGAAACAGAGTGGTGGTGGAACTTCCACCTCTCGGCGGAAAAAGCGCGCGGCGAAGATGACCAGGAAGACCTGTTCGCCGCCGCCACGATCACGACCGGGCTGGAGCTGGGCGAGACGCTGGCGCTGGCGATCACCACCGAGGCAGACGATCCCGCACCCTGGGACGAGGCGCTGCGCGCCGAGCAGACCCGCCAGCGCGCGCTGATCGCGCAGGCCGCGCTGCCGCCTGACGCGCCCGCGTGGGTCGAGCAGTTGGTGCTGGCGGCGGACCAGTTCATCGTCACCCGACCAATCAATGGCGAGACCGGCAAGAGCGTTCTGGCCGGGTATCCCTGGTTTTCGGACTGGGGCCGCGACACGATGATCGCGCTGCCGGGGCTGACGCTGGCGACCGGTCGCCTGGACGACGCCACCTCGATCCTGCGGACCTACGCCCGCCATGTTGACCGGGGGATGCTCCCCAACCGCTTCACCGATGACGCGAGCGAGCCGGAATACAACACCGCCGACGCGACGCTGTGGTACTTCCAGGCGGTTTACGCGTGGTATCAGGCCGCCGGTGCCGATCATCCCGCGCTGCCGGAGCTGTACGACGTGCTGGCCGAGATCATCGCCTGGCACGAGCGCGGCACTCGCTACAACATTGTGCGCGCCCCGTCCGACGGGCTGCTGTTCGCCGGAGAGCCGGGCACACAGCTCACCTGGATGGACATCAAGTCTGAAGGCTGGGTTGCTACCCCGCGCATCGGCAAGCCGGTCGAGATCAACGCGCTGTGGTATGGTGCGCTGCGCGTCCTGGG
>JADLHR010000087.1 GCA_020848665.1 Anaerolineae bacterium | reverse complement strand
TCGACCTTCTGCATCGTGCTGCTGCATCGGCTATTGCGCCATGCTATCGCGTCTGGTGTGACTATAGCAGAAAGTGGCGACTTTAGCAGAGTATTGCGCAGCCCGCCGGAATGGGAGCGCGGACCAGAACTCTGATCCGCGCTTTGGTCCCGTCAAATTAGTGACGCAGCCCCAGCTTCTGGATCAGCTCGCGATAGGCAGTCGGGTTCTTGCGGCTGAGGTACTTCAGGTGGCGGCGGCGCTGGCCGACCAGCTTCAGCAGGCCGCGCCGGCTGTGCTCATCGTGCTTGTGCACCTTGAGGTGCTCGGTCAGTTGCGTGATGCGCGTCGTCAGGATCGCGATCTGAACTTCCGGCGAGCCGGTGTCCCCGTCATGGCGCGCGTATTCGGTGATGATTGTTTCTTTTTCGTTACGGCTGATGCCCATTGGTGCGTCCTCTGTCTTTCTCGTGGTGTCACCAGATGGATCGGACGTTGATCCACCGGTCGGTCGATAGAGGGCTGCGCGGTGCTGCCTGCAACCGCTGCGATTATAACATCGGGCCGGGCGCTTGGAAAGGCTGACCTTGACGCGCTGCTGAGCGCCGGGCTGTCCGGCCGGAAGGGTGTGGTATACTCCGCACCGCCGCTTTTACCGTGTGGCAGAAGCGGCACATTTCATCGCTCTCATGCTGAAAGGACACGCTCTGATGACCGATCCATCTTCCGCTGCCCCGCGCTGCCTCTACTGCGAGCGGACCGCCGACGAGGTCGCGCTGATCCCGGTGCACTACCGCGACGCAGACTACTTCATCTGCGCCTCGCACCTGCCGATCCTGATCCATCGCCCGGAGCAGCTCGCTGACTATCTGCCCGGCGCGGAGGGGTTCGGCCCCTCGGCGGAGCACTAGAGGCTGTTATGCACGTCGTGGTCTGGTTTCCAGGCCATCCCCCCATCCTTCCGTCCTTCGGACGGCGTTCCTTCCCCCAGCGCGAGGGAAGGAAAAAACAGAGCGGACTCCCCTTTTCTCATTTTGGGGGCAAGGGGCCGGGGGATGGGGGGCTTTTCTCGGGCGTAAATTTATAACACGCTCTAGTGCTCCGCCGGGTCGCCGGCGACCTGCATGACGGTGTGGTGCGTGCGGAACAGCGTGTACACGCTCGGCTGGCCTGGCGCGGGCTTCAGCACGTTCTCCGACTGCATGATCGACAGCCAGAGGTCAATCTCGTCGTCGTCCATGCTCAGCCGCTCAAGCAGCGCCTCGCGCGTGATCGGGATGCGCTGCTCATACAGCTCCAGCAGGATGCGGATCACTTCGTTGCGGTCAGCCAGCACCGCGTATACATGCGGCGCGTCTTCATTCAGCGAGATGCCCTTCGTCTTGTACTCGCTCTGCGGGTTGTCGTACTCTGCCACCTCGACAGCGCCCGCGTCGATCAGCTCCTCAACCGCCTGCTGGAAGCTGGTGCTCGGATCGTAGGGGCGCAGGCGGCGGTGCAGACTGCCGAGCGGGCACCACGCGAACCCGCGAAAGCTGGTGAACTGCTCCACGCTGACGATAATGCGCCGGATCATCATGTCGATATCTTCCGGCGTCACGCCCGGTAGCTGGTTGATCGCATTCGCCATGCCCTGGCTGGCAAGCTTGATCACCGGGACCAGGTCTTCGGGGTTGTGGCGGTGCGGGACCATCTCGCGCGCCAGGATGCCCTCGCGCACCAGAAAATCGACCCACTCCGAGCGCCAGGCGTCCGAGGTGTTCAGCCCCGGCCCTTCGAGGCCGTGATCCATCGTGATGCCCTTGAGCAGGAAGCCGTAGTTGACGTACTCCCAGCCGCGCACATGCAGCGTATTGGCGACGCGGTGCACGATCCGGTCGCGCACGACAAACGTGTTCTGAACGGTCGGATGGTCGCTGTGCAGCCCGACCAGATTTACGTCGTGATCGATGATGACCAGCCCGTGCGCCGCCGCCTGAGTTACCAGGTCGCGCGCGCGGTCTTCGTTGGGCACGGCATGGACTGTCACCAGCCGGGTTACCAGGTCATCCAGGTCAACCATGTCAGTTCCGGCCTGGTTGAGCAGGTAATCGAGATGCAGCAGCACGCTCGACCACTGCGACGGGCGGAACTCCGGTTCCACCGGCACAGGCGGCTCGTGGAGCGCGGCGGGCTGCGCAGCGTGGGCGTCGGCGTGACGGCGCAGGCGGCAGAAATCCTCGACATATTCGACCAGCAGCGCCGGGTTGGATTCGACCAGGCGGCTGGTGCTGCCGCGCACGCCCCACACGACGACCTGTTTGTTACGGGCGCGGACTGCGCTGAAGACCTCGTTGAAGTCACGGTCGCCGCTGGCAACGATGAACACATCGGCGCTGTCAGGAGCGGCGCTGTCGTCCAGCACTTCCTTCGCAATGCGCATATCCGCGCTGTTCTTGCCCGGCAGGCTGAAGACCGGGTCGATGTTGACGCGGGCGAGGCGGCTCGGCGTTTCGTCGGAGACTTCGCGGCCTGTCCGATCGGTCAGCGGAGCGAGGCTGCCGCGCTGGCCCCAGGGCGCGTAGGCCGCCATGCGATGAACCTGGCCGTGCGAGTGCGCCTGTTTGACCATGCCCTCGATCAACTGGTCGATGTCGAGAATATAGCCCTGCTCGCTGAGGCTGATCGAGATGTTCTCGAAATCGATGTAGAGCGCGACGGTCTTGCTGGGGATGCCCAGAATCGCTTCAAGCGGCTGGAAAATCACGCCAGGCATATTTTCGGGCGGCTCGTCACCCCAGATGCGCACGCGGCTCCGGCTGGTGATGTTCACGCGCGGAACGAGGCTGATCAGGTCGCTGCGCGTGCTGGCAACGATCAGCTCGTCGATGGTTTCGGCCTCGTCCGCGAAATAATGCTCGAACAGCGCATCGGCCACGACGCTGCGATTCGGCACGTTAAAGAGATCGTAGCTTTCGCTGGCAAACACCTGTTGGACGCTGATCCCGGCGCTGCCGCTCGGCCGCCGGTAGCGATTCCAGTCCGCGACCGCGATCGCCGCCAATTCTTCTTTCGCCTTCAGGCCCGCCGCCAGCACCGCGCTGTTAATCAGCGCCGAGGCCGCGCTGTGGATGTCGAGCGTTACTCCCCGCGAATCAAATCGCTGCAACAGGTCATCGACATCGACAATCAGATAAGCAGTCATTCAAACCTCATGTCGCGTGCATAATTCCTATACGCCAGGTAGGCCGCGACGAACTACTCCGGCTGGCTGATGTTCGTGTTGAGACAAGCGTGGAGGTCACGATTGGTACGCGCGACGCACCGCCGCGAACGCGGGATCAAGCGGGATCGATTCGAGAAGCGAGACACAAAGTAACTCGCGGCCCGGTGATCGCCTGATAGCGCATCCGCACCTGCTGACGCACCGCTAGCGCCGCGCAGCACCGAAAAAATCGTCTTTCGTGTGTCCGCTTGGTGAGGAGGACTGCCATCCGGCACGCTACTTCAAAACTATTTTGACGCGCCGCCGTCTCTCGCGCTCGCTTGATCTCACTCCACTGATGTTCATTGTAGCAGCCCTAATTCTATCCGCCAAGAGAGTATTTTCATCAACGAGGAATTGGCGCCGAAACACGCTGGCACCGCAGGCTAATCGCCGGCCAACCGCCCGATTGGGCGCAGCGCCGGAGATCACTCGCAGTTCGCCAGGGGGCGCGCTAAAATTGGATTACAGTAACTCGCTCGCAGGCCGGGGAATTAGGATCGTGTCCACCAACAAGCTGCCCACGCTTACCAGCCCGCCATGGAGCACCGCCACCAAGCGCGTCGTCGCCGTGGGGGTGCTGGTTCTGGCGGTGCTGGTCGCGCGGGACATCAGCTCTACCGTGTGGACCTCAATTTTACTCGCGATCGTGTTGGGCTATCTGCTCTCGCCGATCGTGCGCTTCGTCGAGCGCCGGATCGTGGTGTTTGGCAGCCCCGGTGTGCGCCGCACAATCAGCGTGCTGATTAGCTGGGTGATCGTCCTCGGCGCTTTTGCGTTGTTGTTCGTGCTGATCATCCCGGCCACGATCGCGCAGTTGCGTGACTTCGCGGATCAACTACCCCGCCTCGCCCAATCTGCGGAAGAGGACCTCAAGGTGTGGCTTAACCGCCCGATCACCGTCGGCGGCTACACCATCGTCCCCTGGGAAGAGCTGCAGTCGGTCGTTATGCCGTCCGGCGATCAGGCGGGCGACTCTCAGAACTTCACCGAGGCGCTGCGCAGCGCGCTGCTGACCATCGCCGATTCTGGGCTGGGGGTGCTGGGCGGCGCGGTGGTGCTGCTGACGAACTCGGTCCTGGTGCTGGTGATGATCTTTTACCTGATGCACGACGGCCCCAGCTTTGTGCTTTACGTCGTCAACGGCGTGCCGGAGAGCTATCGTGGCGATGTTGAGCGGCTGCTGCACGAACTGGGACTGATCTGGAACGCTTATCTGCGCGGCCAGCTTCTGCTTGGCTTCTCGGTCGGTATGGCGACCTGGCTGGTTGCGTTGATCCTGGGGCTGCCGCAGCCGTTGGTCCTCGGCCTGCTGGCCGGATTCCTGGAGTTTATTCCGAATATTGGGCCAACGCTGTCGTCCATTCCGGCGATTCTGTTCGCGCTGGTTACGCCGAGCGCCACAATCGCGAGCCTTGACGCAGGCCTGGTGTACGCGCTCGTCGTGGCCCTGGCGTATGTCGGCATTCAGCAGCTTGAGGCGCTTTTTCTGGTGCCGCGCATCCTCGGCAGCAGCCTGGACCTGCATCCGTTCGTCGTGCTGGTAGCGATCATGGTCGGCGCAAATCTGGTGGGGCTGCTGGGTGTGGTTCTGGCCGCGCCGACGGTCGCCACGCTGCGCCTGGGGCTGCGCTATCTGCGCGGCAAGCTGCTCGACGAGGACGTGTTTCCGATGGTCGCGGAACCAGTTACGCGCCGCAGCGGGTTTGTTTACGGCCTGATCCGCTACTTCCTGAACCGGCGCTTCCAGGTGTTCGACAGCGAGACCGAGCGGGTGCGCAGCCGCCAGATCAGCCCCTCGACCAGCGCGGCGGGGCCGGATTCAACCTCCGGCGGCCCCTGACCCCCGGCGCGAGAAAAAAGGACGGCGGATGGCCGGTTTTCTATTGAATCGATGGCGGCGCGGCAAGCGGCCGGAGTCCCAGAAGAAGCCTGCGGAGCCGCTCAGTGACGAGCGGATCATGGCGGGAGACCGGATGAACTGGACGAAGACTGTGGTAGTCTGGGACGCGGCCCGGCGCGCGACGATCGCTGCGCGTGCCGAGGCGGTGATCGCCAGCGGCGGCTTCGAGAACAACGCGCTGGAGCGCCGCTTCCACGTCGAAGGGCTGGACGACCAGGCGCACAGCGGCGCGAGCCTGCTCGCGCTGACCGAGGTAATTCGCGCCCTAGACAAATTCGAGCGGAACAACGACAATCAACCATAGCCATCGTCATGGCGCTGCCATGTGACGACGTGCGTTGATTACCACGCGCACCGCGCACCCGGCGGACCGGGCGCGCGCCTGGCGCGAAGACTGAGACCCCTGCGAGCAAGAGGAGAGACACCACATGAACAGCAACGGCGAAATCCCGGTCGATACCCTGGCTGAGACGGAAAACTACACCGCCTGGGCCGCCCAGGAGCCAGACGGCGAGCGCACCTATCATTTGGAGCTTGGCCCGGTGACGGCCCACTTCTTCCAGGAAGAATGGGAAGAATTCATCGACCTGATCCGTGACGCCGCGCAGGAGCCGCCGACCAAAGAAGATGAAGAGGAAGCGATTGAGGTTGAGCTTGACTGGGGATCGCTGTACTTCCTGCGCGAAGAATGGGGCGAGTTCCTGACGCTGATTAACCAGCTCGGTTAAGCGGCGCTTCGGACGAAGGACGAGCGGGCAGGCAACCGGAAGGGTTGGCCTGCCCGTTTTTTCGGATGGCGCTTGCGCGATGAACGAGGATACGTTCGCATTTTTGCTCGGGCCAGCGGGGAGCGATGCGCTGGCGCGGCTGGCTGCTGAGGACCTGAGCAACGCGCACACGCTGGCGCTTCTCAACGTTCTGCGGCGCGAGCTGCCTCCGGAGCAGGCCGGGGCCGCGCTGACGCTGGCGCGCCTGCGCGAGCACGCGGCGGCCAAGTTCAGCCGGGCAGGGACGATGTTCTTCACGCCAGAGGCGTTGGAGCAGGCCAGCGGCGAGGTGATCGCGGCCTGGCGCGCGCGCCGTTTCGCGGAAGCAGGATTTGCGCGCGTGGCCGATCTCGGCTGTGGGATTGGCGGCGACACGCTGGCGCTGGCCGCGCTGCCCGGCGTGTGGGTCGCCGGGCTGGACCGCGACCCGCTGCGGCTGCGCTTGGCGCGAGCTAACGTGCGCGCCTATGGTTACGATGCCGGGTGGCTGGCGGCGAACCTGACCGATCCGCTGCCGCTGCATGGTATCCCGGCGGCGTTTTTCGACCCCGCGCGGCGCGACAAGGGGCGGCGTGTCTTCTCCGTGCGCGATTACCAGCCGCTGCTTGACGCGATCCGCGCCTGGACCTTCGACGCGCTGGCGGTCAAGCTATCGCCCGGCGTTGCGCTCGACGAGCTGGCGCCCTACACCGGCGCAGGCGCGGGCGTCGAGTTCATCAGCGTCGCCGGGGAGTTGAAGGAAGCCGTGCTGTGGATGGGCGCGTTTGGCTTCGCCGGGCGATGCGCCACGCGCCTGAATGCTGACGGCAGCGCCGCGACGCTGGCTCCGGCGGGGCTTCCCGCGCCACCGCTGAGCGAGCCGCGCGCTTACCTCTACGAGCCGGACCCAGCAGTGATCCGCGCCGGGCTGTTCGGCGAGCTGGCCGCCGAGATAGGGGCGGGCGTGTACCGGCTGGACGAGACGATCGCGTACCTGACCGGCGACACCGCGCTTGACTCCGGCTGGCTGCGGACCTGGCCGGTCGAGGCGTGGCTGCCGTTTCACCTCAAGCGCCTGCGCGCGGCGCTGGTCGAACGCGGGGTGGGGCGAGTGACAGTCAAGAAGCGCGGCAGCCCGATTGCGCCGGAAACGCTGCAAGCGCAGCTCCGGCTGGACGGCGCGGGGCGGCCGGCAGTTGTCGTGCTGACGCGCGTCGCCGGGCAGCACTGCGCGCTGATCTGCGGCGAGCCACTGGGGAGGGAACGATGACGCTGAGCGATGGGATCGACGCGGCGCTGCTGGTGATCGGGCTGGCCGGAGCCGCCGGCAGCCTGATGGGACGCCGTCCGTTTATCAACGAAGCGCAGATGGAGATGTTGATCGGCCGCTTCGGGCGGCGGGCGGTGCGCGGTGTAGCCGCCGCCGGATACCTGCTGCTGGCGGTGATCGGCGCGGCGCGCTTGCTGGGTGGATAATGGTCGCGGGCAAGAGATGCGCTCGTCCACAGGGCGCCGGCGCGTTTGCTGGTCATCACTTACCGGTCATTATTTGCCGGTTATATAGAAAGCAGGAACCCCGATGAATTTTCTGGACTGGCTGATTATGCTGGGAGGCGTGGCCGGGTTTGTCGGCACGCTGACGAACGTCAAGATGTTCTATGATACAGACCGGCTGGCGCCCCATATCGAGCGCCACGGCGAGCGCCGGGTGAAAATCATGGTCGCCGGGACGTATTTCGTCTTTGCGCTGCTCGGCGTGGTGCTAATCGTGCTGAATCGCCCGGCTTAGAAGGCGCGGCTTAGTACGGCAGATCGTCGCCCGAAGCGCCGCCGCGTCGCTCGCGGCTGCGCCGGATGATATCCTCGACGCGCGCCTCCATGTTAGAAGGGGTTTCGGCAGAGGGCTGAGCCGGGCGGGCGTGGCGGCTCGTGGCGCGCGGGGGCGCTGACGCGGACTGCGTCCAGCTTTGATCGGCGCCGGGGTTCACAGGCCGGGCACGGCGGCTGGTGGCGGACTGCTCGGCGATTGCCCGTGAGCGTGAGGCGCTGGTGCTCTGCTGCTCGGTGTCGCCCCGCAGGCTTTGAACCCTGCCATCGGGCGGGAAGTAGCCCGAGCTGTAATCTTCCGCCACACGGCGCGGGACGACAGGCGCGGCAGGCTCCTGGCTGTCACGCGCGGCGCGCTGGGATACGCCGGACTGGGCCAGGCTCGGCGGCTGGAGATGGCGCAGCACGACGGCCAGACCCATTGAGATCAGCGCGATACCGAGGTAAACCAACAGGTCGATCTCCAGGCCCCGGCCATCAGTGCTCAGCGCAGTGAGTATCTCGTTGGTGACTTCGATTACGCTGAAGATCGCCATCCACACGCCGCCGATCCAGATCATCAGCGAAGTATGCCAGCCCCGGCTGCGCTGGTAAATGGCCGAGCTAAGCAGGATGATGCCGAGCACCATCAGCACCAGCCAGGCGTAGTCGAGCAGGTGCATGATGAGCGCGAAGCCCAGCCACATCACCACCGACGCCCACGTCAGCGCTTCGATGCTTTTTTCCGCGCGTGTTTTCAAGCGCCTCTCCTCTGCGGACGGGCACTCCGATCACCTACGATTATGCGCTACCTGA
>JADLHR010000086.1 GCA_020848665.1 Anaerolineae bacterium | reverse complement strand
GACGGTGCCGGCAGTATCTGCCAGCCGCCCGGCGGTGTTGGATGCATAGACAACGGCCCCGTAGGCGAGACCGGCCAGCACGTTCGCGCCAGCGGCGTCATAGAGCGTGACTTTGCCCCGACGCACCACCTGGCAGGTGATGTTGGCCTGATTCACGCCGCGCGTAGCGTTGATGCCGTAGATGTCGGCGGTGCCCGCTGCAGCAGCGGAGGCCGCGACACCCTTGCCAGCGGTGTCAATCCGGGTCGCAGCGCCGGGCGCGAGCGCCGCGCCGGCCGGGACCGAGACTTCGGTCCGCTCGCCGAGGTGCTCGAGTAGGTTGACACGGTCGATTACTGCAAGGTCTGCCATCGTGTATGTCCTTTACGTCTGACTAGGCCGGTCCGGAATCAGCGCATCCCGCGCTGCACGACACTCCGGGCCAGCTCGCGTTTCGCTTGTTCGGTGGCGGGCGCGACAGGAGCCTTTGCGCCGGCGTGGGAGGGAGAGCCAGGTGTCCGGGCAGCGAACCATTCCGGGCGGGCCTCAGCGCAGGCCGTGATCAGCGCCTGGACCTGGCCGGCGTTGACCGCCTGGTCCTCGCCGATGACCGCGCCGTAGTCGCCCGCACGGCTCGACCGCGCCCACATCACCACGTCCGCCGGGCGCGCCGCGCCCGCCGCCGTCGCCGCCGCTTCCAGAGCGCTGACGCGCACCTGGTCGGCCTGCTGCTCGGCCAGCTGCTGCTGCGCCTGTTCGGCGGCCTGCCGGAACTGGTCGCGCTCGGCGCTGAGCGTGTCGCGCGCGCTCGTCAGCGCGGCGATCTGCTCGGCCAGCTTCTGCTCCGCCGTCAGCGCGGCCTCGCGCTGCTGGCGAGCGAACTCGACCAGCCCCGCCAGGTCCTGCTGCGCCTGCGCCAGGCCGTCCGGCGTCTCGACACCGGTGAAGCCCAGCGCCGCCAGCAGGTCGCGCTGGCCCGACCGCTTCGCCTGATCCATCCGGTCTTTGAACTCCGGGTGTTCGTGAAGCGGCAGCGGCGCAGCCGGTGGGGTTTGAGGTGGCGTCACACCTGGTTTGTTCTCCGTAGTGCCGGACGGAGCGCCGGGGTCAGGTGTCGGCGTCTGATGCTGTTGCTCGTGCTCGGACATCTGGGCAATCCTCCATCTTCACACGCGAGATACCGTCTCGCGGAAACGGCTGGTTATCCGACCCACAGGTCGCGTGGGCGCGGCGCGTCTGCCGTCCAGGGCAGCAAGCGCCAGCTATGCGTACAATTGACATGGCGCGGCGTTGGGTTCGCGTCCACCACTTCCTGGCCGACCGCGCCGAGGCCGTAGAGTTCTCGACAATCCGGGCACACCGGCGGCGGGCCGTCGAACACGTAGGCCGCGCCGCGCAGGCCGTTCATCTCCCAGAAACGGCGCTGGGCGTAGCTTGCCGTCGAGAATTCGGTGTACGTCGCAATCTGGCGCGCCTTCCAGACGTCCCGCTCGGCGGCCCACGCTTCCATGCGCTTGGCGTAATAATGCCGGTTGCCGCGCCGGTTCGTGTCGTACAGCCGCGCCAGCTGGCGATCCACGTCGCGGTTCCAGGTGCGCACAATGCTCTGCGCGTCTTCCCGGCACATGCGCTTCAGCTCGCGCAGGTCTTCCCGGCGCGGCGCCTGAATCGGCCCGGTGTAGCCGTGCTGCGCCGCCTCGGCGCGCAGCGCCGTCTCCCAGGCCGTCTTGCGCTGCGCCAGCAGCGTCTCGGCCAGCGCCTGGATGTCCTGCGCGTCCTGGTGATACAGCAGCTTCAGGACGCGCAGCAGCCGGGTGTCTTGGGCGCTCACTCACGGTCGTCTCACGCGAAAAATCCGCGCGGAGAGCCGCCCGGCTTTAGCCGTGGGGTTCATGGCCACCACTGTCCTCCAAAGACGTAATACAGGATGCACAAGGTCAGGATGATCGCGGCGGGCAGCATCAACAGGCAGCCGGCGATCAGGAGCGCGTCCCCTAGCGCCCGCCTCCAGCGCGCCAACCGTGCAAAATTTGCGCAGTCACTCCGCCTCATCACGCAGCGCTTCATCGACCAACTCGGCCCATTCCGCATCAGAGATTGAACGCAGACCCTCGGCCGCGCGGCGCAGCACGCCGCCAGTGTGATCGCGTACAGCGCGTTCAGTGGCGCGGACGCGGACGCCCTGCGCGCCTTCGAGCCGCTCCGACGCGTGGCGGTCAGGCGTAGCCGCTTCGAGCAAGATAGCCATCACCTCGCGCGCTACGCCGCTGTCCAGCGGGGCGCTCCGCAGCGCTGCGGCCGCAGCCAGCAGCTTGTCGCGCGGCAGCTTAGGTGTGGGCATCGTCGTCCTCCTCGCGTGGCCGTCGCTCGCCGCCGGCCATCACGCCGATCAGCTGCGCCGCCACCTGGCGCGTGACCGACGCCTCTTCGGTCTTAGCCTGGGCGATCTCGGCGTCGGTGTGCCCCAGCAGCGCCCAGGTCCATTCCTTGGGCGCCTGCGACTGGTTGTGCAATTCGATCGCGTCGCGCTTCGAGAGCGTGTCGCGGATGACTGGCCGCTCAGCGATCTGGAAGTCGAGCGCCCCCTGGCGATAGCTGTCGAGCGAGAACGGCTGAAAGCCGTCGCAACGGTGGAATGCCCCGATGCTGATGCCCATCTGCAGCGCGCGCAGCAGCCCGCCGTCGACGTTGCAGCGGAACTCCTGGATACGGTTGACCGCGTCATCGTAGGCCGTCACCACGCCCGGGTACGACAGGTCCGAGCCGGCGCGGCGCATGCGGTTGAGCGACAGCTGCGGGTTCTCGTCTTCGATCTCGTCTAGCAGGCGTTCGATGGCCTTGAGCGAATCGGCGATGTTGATGTCGGCCACCAGCATCTGCGCCTGCGACCCCTGCGGGCCGAGGATGACCGGCACGCTGTTGCGCAGCGCCTCGTCTTCGGCCTCGT
>JADLHR010000085.1 GCA_020848665.1 Anaerolineae bacterium | reverse complement strand
CGTTTCGGCGGCGACCGCGTCAAGGGCTTCATGCAGTGGGCAGATATGCCCGAAGACATGCCGATCGAGCATGGCATGATTACCAAGTCGATCCAGCAGGCGCAGATCCGCGTTGAGGGGCACAACTTCGACATCCGCAAGCGCGTGCTCGAATATGACGACGTGGTGAACAAGCAGCGCGAGTCCACCTACGCTCAGCGCCGCAAAATCCTCAACGCCGGGCCGGGCGAGCTGCGCGAGCAGATTCAACACATGATCACCGAGCACATCGAGGCGCTGGTTGGCGAGCACACCGAGGGCGACCCGGTAGATTGGGACCTGGAGGAGCTGCACCGCGCCGCGCTGGTGATTTACCCGGTGCCCGCCGCGATCACGCCCGAAACGCTCGCCGCCTGCGGCGACGCGGACGAGATCGCGCTGGAACTGGTCAAAGGCGCGCTTCAGGCATACGACCGCCGGCTGGAGCAGTTCGGCGAGGAGTGGATGCTCCAGGCCGAGCGCGAGGTGCTGCTCAACGCGGTCGATACGCTCTGGCAGCGCCACCTGACCGATCTTGACATGCTGCGCGAAGGCATCGGCCTGGTCGGGTTCGGCGGACGCGATCCGCTGGTGGAGTACAAGCGCGAAAGCTTCCAGATGTGGACCGGGCTTCAGGAAGAGATCAAGACCAAGGTCGTGCAGGATATCTACCGTGTGATCCCGCGTGAGCGTGCGGCCCCGGTCGTGCGTCTGACCAACATCCGCACCGGGCGCGGCATGATGCCGGTCGGCGGGACGCCAAACGCGCCTGCCGCCCCGGAGCCGGTACGTAATGTCGGGATGTTCGACAATGTCGGGCGCAACGATCCGTGCCCCTGCGGCAGCGGTAAGAAGTTCAAGCACTGCCACTATCCCGAAGTTCAGAAGCAGCGGCAGACGGTCGCGCCGGAAGTCGTCCGGCACCAGGCGCCCCGCCGCCGGCGGTAGAGGGTGTTGTGGGCTGAAGACACTGGCGCACAGAGAGCGCAGAGCATGTTGCCGAATTCCGCCAATGATCCTATGAACGACATCGACCCGCGCCTGCTGGACCTGCTGCGCACGCGGCTGACCTCGTTTGTGAAGTGGGACGTGCTGCGCTTCTTCCACGAGCACCCGCAGGTCACCGATACCGCCGAGAATATCGCGCGCAGCGCCGGGCGGGATCTGCGCGCTGTCGAGCCAGAGCTGGCCCAGCTTGCCCGGCACAGCATCCTTGAAATGGAGACGCTCACCGGGCTGCGCGTCTACACCCTCAGTGATGACCCGGCAACTCGCCAGCTTATTCATGATTTTTTCATCGCGTGCGATGATCGGAGCTTCCGGCTTCGGGCGATCTATCACGTGATTCACGGCCTGCACTGACGCGCCGGATTTGCCCCACAAACGGGACTGGCGTTTAATTAGGAATAAAGGCGTTCCGCGCGCCCGCGCGGGACGCTTCCATAATGGGCCGATGCAACGCGTGCAGGCGCAAGTACATACACGATGACCGCCAGTGATGATTCGCTTCCCGATCGCCTAGAGGCGCGTCCCTCCGCCGAGTTACCGGTCACGGATGCGATTGTGATCGTTGTCGACCGGTGCGGCGTCGTGCGCTTTGCTACCCCTGATGCGGCGCACTACCTCGGCACCTCGCCCAGCGATGTCGTCGGACGCTCTGTGCTGGACTATATCGCTGCGGATGAGCGCGAGTCCGTGACCGCGCTCTGGCATGAGCTGCTCAACACGCCGGGCCGCGTCTCCGGTGAGCTGGTCGTCACGCCCCACGAGCGGCTGGAGCACGCCAAGCCGCTGCGCGTCAGTATGTGGGAGCTGCCTCATGGCGACGGGTTCTTGCTGTTGTTCCACCTCTCTGACCACATCCGCGACCGCCTGGAGACGCTCTATTCGATCCTGGCGGCGCTGTCCAGCACGCTCAAACTCGACGAAGTGTTTGATGTGGTGCTCGCCGAGACGCTGCGCCTGATTCCGTGCGATCACTGCGCGCTGCTGGTCTTCGACCGGGAAGGGACGCTGAAACTGGCGCGCTCGGTGGGGTCGCCGCTCGAATTGCCGGCCCCCAACGACCGCAACCGCCTGTTCGAACGCGCTACGATCCGCGCGCTGCGCAGCCTCGGGCATGCGCTGATCATCCCTGACTGCGAGCGCGATCCGCGCTGGGAGAAACGGCCTTCTCCCGCGCCGGT
Organism: Anaerolineae bacterium; assembly: GCA_020848665.1. Classification (GTDB taxonomy): domain Bacteria; phylum Chloroflexota; class Anaerolineae; order Aggregatilineales; family Aggregatilineaceae; genus DYGX01. The sequence goes on along the minus strand of JADLHR010000085.1, from coordinate 2,715 downwards.
CAGAAGCTGGCTGGGCGCGCCGCTCATTCACCGGGGCGAATTTCTGGGCGCGCTGAACCTGGACAGCCTTCGGCCCGATTTCTTTACGCCGGAAGACGCCGCGCTGGCGCAGGCGCTTGCGACGCAGATCGCCGCGGCGATCTCGACCGCGCGCCAGTACGAGAACGAGCTGCACCGCGCCGACCGCTTCCGTGCGGTCAGCGAAGTCAGCCTCGCGATCAGCCGGCTTGATCTCACCAGTGTGCTCGAAGTTGTCTACCGCAAAATCAGCAGTCTGATGGATACCAGCAGCTTCTTTATCGGGCTGTACGACGCCGAAACGGAGAAGGTGCACATCGTCGGCTCGTACGAGCACGGCGTGCGCATCCCGGACGCCATGCAGCCTGCCGAGGAAGGGCTGGCCGGGCTGGTGCTGCACACCGGCGCGCGCCTGATCATTCACGACAGCGAGGTTGAGCCGCTGCCGGAAGTGGGTATTATCGACGGGGAGAAGCCGCGCAGCCTGCTGATGTTCCCACTGCTTGCCCAGGAAAAGCCGGTCGGCGTGATCAGCGTGCAGAGCTACCGCCCGCACGCGTACACCCAGAGCGATATCGCGCTGTTGGAGACGATGGCCGGATCGGTTGCGACGGCGATCGATAACGCGCAGCTTTACGACGCGACGGCTGACCAGCTCATTGCGCTCGAAACGCTGCATCAGATGTCGCTGCAACTCGCCTCGGTGCAGGACCGCGAGCGCGTGGCGGAGCTGATACTCGACGCCGTGCTGGAGCTGTTCGGGCCGGCAGAGGTCTGCCTCTATCTGTCCGGCGATCCGCCGCAAGAACCGGCGCTGTGGGAAGGCTGCCTGAGCCGGGGAGACGGCCAGCGCACCATTCGCCAGGGCAACCCGGCGACTGGTTTTCTGGCGAATCAGATCGCCGAAACCGGGCAGCCGGTGGTGCTGCACGACGTGGGCGTGCCGCCGGGAATCGCGCGCGCGCGCCAGCGCCCGACCCAGGCCCTGGCCGGCTATCCGCTGGCGCGTGGTGGCGCCACGCTGGGCGCGTTAGTGCTGCTGTACGACCGCCCGCACTTCTTCCGCGCGACGACGCTGCGCACGCTCGAATTGCTGTGCATGCAGGCGGCGACGGCGCTGGAGAACGCGTACTATTACCAGCGCCTGCGCGGGCGGCTGGATGAGGTCTCGGCGCTGCATGACCTGGCGCGCGAGGTTAGCAACACGGACTCGCTTGACGAGATGCTGCGCCTGGTCACGCAGCGGATACGTGATGTCTACGACTGCCACTCGGCCTCGATCGCGCTCTATGATCCGGCATCCAACCAGATTGTGACGCGCACAGCGGTCGGGATCAGCGCCGACCACCTTGCGCAAGCGCGGTTTGCGCCGGGCGAGTTCGTGGCGGGGCACGTTGTCGCCACCGGCGAAGTAGTCTACGTGGCGGACACGCGAACCGAGGCGCGCTTCCGCGTGATCGATCCGGACATTCGCTCGCTGCTGGCCGTTCCGCTCAAAGCGCACGACCAGGTGATCGGCTCGATGAGCATTGACAGCGCCAGCCCGGAGGCGTTTACGCCGGATCACGAGCGCCTGCTGACTATCGCGGGCGGCCAGCTTGCCGCCGCGATCGAGACGCTGCGCCTGCTCGAAGAAGCCCGCGAGCGCGCCGCGCAGCTTGACGAAGCGAACAAGACCTTGCGCGCGGTTGACGCGCTGCGTGACGAGTTGGTGCAGAATGTCAGCCACGAGCTGCGCAGCCCGCTGGCGCTGATCAAGGGCTACGTCGGGCTGATGCGCGACGGCGAGCTAGGCGCGGTAACTGCTGACCAGATCGGCGCCCTGGATACAATCGAGAGTAAAGCCGAATCGATCAGCCGCCTGATTAACGACATCCTCTCGCTGGAGACGATCCAGCGCGGCACGCTGACGCTCGGCCCGGTTGACATGGCGGCGCTGGCCGAGCAAGCCGTGCGCAGCGCGCGTCTGGTCCACGCCGGACACAACTTCGAGCTTGTCTGCGAGCTGGTCAACGGCGCGTCGGTGGTGGAAGGCGACAACGGGCGGCTGACTCAAGTCATCGACAACCTGCTCGGCAACGCGGTCAAGTTCTCGCTGCCGGGGTCAACCGTCACCGTCCGCCTGCGGCCCGGCCCGGACGCCTGCGCCGTGACGCTCGATGTGGCCGACGAAGGGATCGGCATTCCCGCCGACAAGCTCGCGCACATCTTCGAGCGGTTCTACCAGGTCGATCACGGCGAGCGAGGACACCGGGGCGGGGCGGGGCTGGGCCTGTCGATCGTGCAGCGTATTCTGGAGGCGCACGGCGGGACCATCGCGGTCAGCAGCACCGAGGGCCAGGGCAGCGTTTTCACCTGCACGCTGCCGCTGGTGTGCGACGAAGCGGGAGCAGACGCCTGATCTCGATCTCGTTCTCCGGCCCCTTTTTCACTATCGGAGAGCGGGCGGGGGTAAGATTCCCATGCGCTGGCGCAGGATCGCGGGCGCTTAGCCCGTGCGCTCGATCAGGCCCGGATCGTCGAAGGTGGGCGTGTTGACGCGCGCCGAGACCGGGTACGCCATCATCTGCTCGGCGGGATACGGCTTCAGCAGGCCGGTCAGCAGCGCCGTGTTCATCTCGCGCGGGTCGAGCCATAGGCCGTAGGCATCCGGCGGCATGATAATCGGCATCCGGTCGTGGATCGGCGCAATCAGCG
>JADLHR010000084.1 GCA_020848665.1 Anaerolineae bacterium | reverse complement strand
CCGACTGGATCATGGCTTCCCAGCTAACGTTCTGATAGACCGGCGTGCAGTTGATCCGCGCGCACAACTCGGCCAGCATGTCGTACTCGTAACCCATCACCTCGCCGCTCTGCGGATTCTCGAACTGAAACGGCGTGTACAGATTCTCGACCGCGATATTGATCTCGCGGCCACCAAGATCGGGAAGATCGGGGTACACCGGTCCGGCCGCCGAAGCCGGGACAAGCGATGCTGCCAGCATGACGAGCAGCACGCCTAGCGCCAGAAGCCTTTTTCCCAACATGCGCTGTTCTCCTCGTTAGTCCAGATCGCAACTCATTAGACTGCATGATTAGTGTAGTGTCCAACCTGCGCTTCTGCAAGCGATCCTCTTAGAAAAGCCGCTCTGCGCACGTCAGGGCCGAGCGGGGATCAATGGCAACTGGCCTCATGACTTAAGACACTGTAGACCGGCGCACGAAAGATTTACTATTACCGCGAATAGAGTTTGTGAAGGAGAGCACAAATGTTGTACGCGGGCTTGGGGATTGCCGCCGTTCTCGGCGCGGTCCTGGCGATACGAGCGACCCGCCTGCTGTCTGCCGCGCTGTGGCTAGCCGTGGTGAGCGCCCTGGTATCGATCATGCTCTACCAGATGGGCGCACGCCAGGTGGCCGTCATTGAGCTGAGCGTCGGGTCCGGACTGGTGACGGTGCTGTTTGTCTTCGCGATCAGTATTGCGGGCGACGACGGCTTGCGCGCGGCTGACGCGCTGCCGCGCTGGTTGACGCTTGGCGCGGTTGGGGCGCTGCTCGCGCTGCTGATCGGTATGGCGCTGCCGGTCGGCGAGGTAGACGTGCGCGCTGGTGGATTCTCTATCGAGACGACGCTGTGGGATCAGCGGGCGCTGGATGTGCTGGTTCAGGTCGTGCTGATCTTCACCGGCGTACTGTGTCTGCTGGGGCTGCTGGCCGACACCCGGCCCAGCGCGCAGGCTCCGGCGCTGACCGAACCGGCGCGCGTCGAGCGCCCGGACGTGCTGCCGCGACCCGACGACCAGCCGGTCGAGGAGCCAGTGCTGGAGGAAGCGGTCGTATGAATACGCTTGAGATTGTGTTGATAGCCGCGTTCGCCCTGGCAGGTGTCGGGCTGTACGGCCTGCTGATCACGCGCAACCTGATCAAGGTCGTGATCGCGCTCCAGATTATGGTCAAGGGCGCGCTGCTGGCACTGGTCATGGCCGGGCGCGCGAGCGACCAGCTTGCGCTGGGGCAAAGCCTCGCCATGACGGTAATCGTAGCAGATACAGTTGTCGCGGTGATCGGGCTGGCGTTCGCGGTGCAGGTCAAGCGGCTGCGCGGCACGCTCGATCTGCGCGCGCTGGCGGAGCTGCGAGGATAACGGCATGGTGGATTGGCTGGTTGGGCTGACTATCGGCCTGCCCTGGGTCGGGGCGCTGGCCGTCTGGTTGGCGGGTGACCGTCGCGCTGACACGCAGCACAAGCTGGCGGTCGTTTTCTCGGTCGCGGCGGGCGGAGCCGCGCTGCTGTTGCTGCCGTCCTACGGTGACGGGGCTGCGCTGAGCATCAGCGTCGGCAGTGTGTTCGGGACGTTTACCTTCGTGCCGGACGGGCTGGGGGTGTTCCTGGCCGCTGTCGCGACCGTGGTCGGCAGCCTGGCAGTGATCTTCTCGGTGGACTACATGCGCGGCGAGGCGAGCCTGGGCCGCTATTACGCGCTGGTGCTGCTGTTCATCGGCGCGATGGTCGGGCTGGCGCTCAGCGGCAGCCTGTTCCTGATGTTTGTCTTCTGGGAGATCACGGCGCTGTGCTCGTATGCGCTGATCGCGTTCTACAACGACGATCCGAAGGCGGTTGCGGGCGGGCTGCGCGCGCTGATCATCACGCAGATCGGCGGGCTGGGCCTGCTGGCAGGCGCGCTGATCGCCTACGCCTACCTGGGCGACACGCAGATCAGCACCTTCCTGGCGCGAGCGGACACGCTGCCGTCCGGGATGCTGGCGGTGATGGCGTTCGGGGCGCTGATCGCGGCGGCGGCGAAATCCGCCCAGGTCCCGTTCCACACCTGGCTGCCGGGCGCGATGGAAGCGCCGACGCCGGTCAGCGCGCTGATTCACGCCGCGACGATGGTCAACGCGGGCGTATACCTGCTGGCGCGCTTCTATCCCGCGTTTGAGGGCGTCACGGGCTGGAAGACGGCGGTCGTGATCGTCGGCCTGCTGTCGGCCTTCCTGGCGGCGCTGATGGCCGTTTTCGCCACCGACCTCAAGCGCGTGCTGGCCTATTCGACAATCAGCCAGTTGGGATACATGGTCTACGCGGTGGGCGTCGGCGGCGTGTTTGCCAGCCAGTTCCACCTGCTGAGCCACGCCGTTTTCAAAGCGCTGCTGTTTCTGGCGGCGGGCGCGGTGATTCACGGCGTCGGCACGCGGGACATGCGCCAGATGGGCGGGCTGCGCTGCGAGATGCCATTTGTGCGGACGGTCTTCGTGATCGGCGCGCTGGCGCTGGCCGGGCTGCCGTTCCTCAATGGCTTCTGGAGCAAGGAGCTGGTGCTCGAAGACGGGCTGCATCACGGGCCGGCCTGGGCGTATATCGGCATGCTGATCGCGGCGGGTATCACCGCGTTGTACACCTTCCGCATGGTATGGCTGGTTTTCTACGGCGAGCGGCGCGGCGATGGTCACGCGCACGACGCGGGGCAGGCGATGAAGCTGGCGACCGGCGCCCTGGCGGCGGGCACGCTGACGACCTGGCTGCTGGCCGGACCGTTTGACAGGATGCTCTCCGAAAGCCTGCCGTTCCACCACCTGCACGCGCCCGGCGCGCTTGACCTGTACAAGACGATCCTGACTGCTCCAGCGACGTATCTGGCGCTGGCGGTAATCGCGCTGGGGCTGGCGGCGTGGTGGTTCCGCGACCGGCTGGCGTGGGCGGGCGAGGCTGTCCCCTGGCTGGCGAAAGCGGCTGAGGCGGATTTCGGCTTTG
>JADLHR010000083.1 GCA_020848665.1 Anaerolineae bacterium | reverse complement strand
GACGTGTCGAAGCCGGGCACAGCGCGCAGCCCGATCTCGACCGCGCCGTTCGGCAGCTCACGAAACACGGCGGAAATGTACGCCTCCTCAACCTGGACCAGCGTGCTCACCAGGCCATCGTCGTCGGTCCCTTCGAACCCGGACTGGCGGAACATCTCGCGCGTGATCACCGCCCAGATCACGTGCTCGTCCAGCTTGACGCCCGGAAAAGCCGCCTGCCAGAGTCGCAGCCCGGCGTAGGTCTTGCGGCTGACAGTGCGCTGCACGATCTCAGACAGCGGCGCGCCGAGCGCCATCAGGCGCTGCGCCTTGCCCAGCGTCTGCGCGGTCACGTTGTCGGTCCGGAAGCACAGCGTGTCGGTAACCAGCCCGGTCAGCAAACAGAAGGCGGTTACGCCGTCAACCGGCGCTTGCATGGTGTCGAGCCAGTCCAGCACGCCTTCGGCGGCGGCGACAGTCGCCGGATCGACCAGGTTGGCGTCGCCAAAATACGTGTTAGTTGCGTGGTGATCGAGATTGATCAGCGGGCGGCCGGTCTGCCGCGCGACCTGCCCGACCGCGCCCATCCGGCGCTCGTCGCCGCAGTCCACCGCGATGCAGAGGTCTATCCTGCCTACGGCGGCGTGATCCAGCGCGGCGCGCACGTTGTCCGCACCGGGAATGAAGCGCAGATCGGGCGGCACGCCCTCGTCAACCGCCGTGATCACCGTCTTGCCCATGCCGCGCAGCGCGCTCGCCAGCCCCAGCAGTGAGCCGATTGCGTCGCCATCCGGCCCGACATGCGTCACGATCAGCACGCACTGCGCGCGAGCGACCAGCGCATCTGCTTCGGCCCAGTCCATCGGCATCTTACTCTTGGTCCTCCTGGGTTTCGGGCGCAGGCTCAGGTGGCAGATCGAGCGATTGGAGCAGGCTGTCAATGCGCTCGCCGCGCTCCATCGTCACGTCCCAGTGAAAATGCAGCACCGGCACGTTCCGCAGGCGGATACGCTGCGCCAGCTCGCGGCGCAGATACCCGTTGGCACGCGCCAGCCCCGCCATCACCTCGGCCTGATCATCCAGCGCGTAGACGTACACATCGGCGTACTCGAACTCGCGGTCGATCTTCACATCGGTGACGGTCACGCTTTCCAGCGCCGGATCAGTCACCTCGGTCATCAGCAGCGTGCTGAGGATATTGCGGATCAGCGTCGCGACCCGCTGTTGTTTGATCGTCATGGTCTGTCCTTTGCCTGGGGCTGCCTACTCTAGAATGTACACTGCGGCCACCCGGCTGCCAACGACCGGATGCGCCTCGCCGGAGAGGTGTAAGAGACAAACAGCACGCGAGCCAGGAAACCCAATCTGCTCCTGGCTCGCTTCTGGACGCTGCCTCTCCGCCAGAGCGGCGGCGTTTGCTAGTTCACCCGCTCGCGCACGTAGAACTCGATGCGGTCCCCCTCTTCAAACGCGTCAAAGTTAGACAGGCGGATTCCGCACTCGAAATCGGTGCGAACCTCGCGCACATCTTCGTCAAAGCGTTTCAGGCTGCTGATGTTGGCGCTCTCGTGGATGGTCTGACCGCCGCGCACGACGCGCGCCTTGGCGTTGCGCCGGGCAGTCCCTTCCAGCACATACGACCCGGCAATGTTGCCCAGGCGCGGCAGGCGGATCACGCGGCGCACTTCGGCTACGCCAACCGTCCTGTCTTCGTAGACCGGCTCCAACATACCTTTCAGCGCCAGTTCGACGCTTTCGATCAGCTTGTAGATGATGTTGTAGGTGCGAATCTCGACGCCGACCGATTCCGCGACGCGCTGCGCCGCCGAGTCGGCCTCGACATTGAAGCCGATGATCACGGCGTCGGATGCGCTCGCCAGGTTCACGTCGTTCTCGGTGATGTCGCCTACGTCGGCATGCAGCACGCGCACTTTCAGATCGCCCTCTTTGATGTCCTGAACGGAGTTCACAACCGGCTCCAGCGACCCAAAGACATCGACCTTGATGATCAGCAGCAGCTCTTTGGCCTCGCCCGCCAGGAAGCGGCTGAAGATATCTTCCAGCGTAACCGCCTGCGGCGGACGCACCTTGGTGGCAGCATGCTCCATGCGGTGCTCTTCGACGAGCGCGCGCGCTTCCTTGACGCTCTTGACCGCGCTGAACATATCCCCGGCGTGCGGTGGCTCGTCCAGGCCCATGATCGTCACCGGCTGCGACGGCCCGGCTTCTTTGATTGTCTTGCCGGACTGGTCAAACATCCCCTTGACGCGCCCTGATGCCAGCCCCGCGATAACCACATCGCCGGTCCGCAGCGTGCCATTCTGCACCAGCAGCGTGGCAACCGGGCCGCGCCCGCTCGCCATCCGGCCTTCGAGCACCGTCCCGGCAGCGGGCTGGGCCGGATTAGCAAAAATCTCCGTTTCGTCCGCGACCAGCAGGATCGCTTCCAGCAGGTCATCGATGCCCTGCCGTGTGATCGCGCTGACCGGCACAACCAGCGTATCGCCGCCCCACTCGTCGGTCTTCAGGTCGAGGTCGGCAAGCTGCTGCTTGACGCGCTCGGGGTTGGCGGTCGGGCGGTCGATCTTGTTGAGCGCGACCACGATCGGGACACGCGCCGCGCGTGCGTGGGCGACAGCCTCGCGCGTGGTTGGCATCACGCCGTCGTCTGCCGCGACCACCAGCACCGCAATGTCCGCGCCCTGCGCCCCGCGCGAGCGCATAGCGGTGAACGCCTCGTGGCCCGGCGTGTCGAGGAAGGTAATCACCCGTCCATTCAACTCGACCTGATAGGCGCCGATATGCTGGGTGATGCCTCCTGCCTCGGATTCGGTCACGTGCGCTTCGCGGATGGCGTCGAGCAGCGAAGTCTTGCCGTGATCGACGTGGCCGAGCACCGTCACCACCGGCGGGCGGCGCTGAAGCTTGCTCGGGTCCTCGCCGGAATAGAGCTTGCGCCAGGCAGGCCGCGCGGCTTCTTCTTCCTCGCGCGACGGCTCAGGCGCGCGCACCGGCTGCGGCTCGTAGCCCATACCGTCGGCTACAATCGCCGCCGTATCGTAATCGATCTGCTGGTTGATAGTCGCCATGATCCCGTTGCTGATGAGTTCCTTCATCACCTCAATCGGGCTGGCGTCCATCAAATCGGCCAGATCGCGCACCGTAAGATAGTCAGGTATTTCGAGGATTTGTCTCTCTTTTGCCATAGGATCAGCGACTCTGCCGTCTGATGGCGACAGACGCCGCGAACCTCCTTTCCTGGTTGAACAGGGTTCGATTGTGTATGCTTGGGCGCAGCGCTCCGCCGCGGCGGTTCGGGAGCGCCGGACCCAGTTGTGTGAATGCGCGCCGCAATCAGGATTGTTCGGGCGGGCGCGCGGCGCGGATCCGCTCGCGATCCGCGTCGGTCAGCGTTGTGCGCAGTGCCTGCGCCAGCGCCTCTCCGGCGAGCGCCCGATCCCAGCACGTCGCCTGATCACACAGGTACGCGCCGCGCCCGCTGCGCTTGCCGGTCAGGTCGATCTGTACGCCTTCATCCGGCGTGCGGACCAGGCGGGTCAGGCTGCGTTTATCCGCCGTCGTGCGGCACACGACGCAGCTACGCTGCGGAACATGCCGCCGGCGCTGGGGCTGAGCGACTTGTCGCGCCATCGAGCGCCGCTATTCCTGCTCGTCCCACTCGTTGCGCTGGCGGCTGCCTTTGCGGCGGCGTCGCGCCACAACTTCGCCGCGATCCTCGTCGAAAACAAGCTGCGTGCGCTTCTTCTTCGCCTGGCGCCGGCGCTCGACCTCGTCCATCTCCGGCTCCGGCTCCTCGACCGCCGCCACATGGCGCAGCGGCTTCTCCTTGCGGCGCGGCTGCTCGTCCTCGCCCACCGCCGAGGCTGGCTCCGGCTCGACAAAAGCCGGTGGCAGCACCGCGTCTTCATCGAAGATCGAAGCCGGCTCGGATTGCGTCAGCCCGGCGGCGACTTCCGCTCCGGCCTCGACTTCTTCCTCGAACTCGGCTTCTGACGCGGCAACTCCGGCCTTCTCCGGCTCGGCCTCCGCCTCGACCGACGGCTGGAGAATCACCAGGTCGTCGAGCGCGTAGCGGATCGCGTCCATCGCGTCCTCGGCAGCCCCGCCCTGTTTCAGCAGGCGGGCCAGCCCTTCTTCGTCGGACAGCATCCGCATCATCAGCTCGCCAACATTCGCCACGCGGCTGAGCGCGCGGGTGATGTCCTCGTCCAGCTCCAGCTCTTCCAGCTCCATCTGGAAGGCGTGCTCTGGCACGACCAGGCGCACGATCTCCATCGCCGACCGGCGCTCAGAGCGCGACTCCTCTCGCACGCCGAGCAACCGGCGCTCGGCGACCCTGACAAACTCGGTTAGCGTCTTGTATTCCTCCGGCGGGATCGGGCGGTTGGCGCGCTTCTTCTCAACAATGCGCGTTACCTCGGCGATCAGCGCCGGCTCTTCCTCGTACAGCGCATTCAGCGGCGGCTGTTCGAGCCGGTCGAACGCTTCCATGACCGCCTCGGACACGCTCTTGATGTCGATCCGCCAGCCGGTCAGCTTGGCGGCCAGGCGCGCGTTCTGCCCTTCGCGCCCGATCGCCAGCGAAAGCTGATCGTCGGGCACGATCACGGTCGCGGTGCGGCCCGTGTCGAGGTCCTCCTCAAGCAGCATATCGCTGACCCGCGCCGGGCTGAGCGCCTTGCCGATGAAGATCGCCGGGTCCGGATTCCACTCGATTACGTCGATCTTCTCGTCGCTCAGCTCTTTGACGATGTTCTGAATGCGGATGCCGCGCATCCCGACGCACGCCCCGACCGGGTCCACGCCCTCCTGCAAGGCGGCGACGGCGACCTTCGAGCGGTGCCCCGCCTCGCGCGCGATGTTCTTGATCTCGACCTGCCCGTTGTAGATTTCCGGGACTTCATACTCCAGCAGGCGGCGCAGCATCAGCTTGTGCGCACGACTGACCACGATCTGCGGGCCGCGACTGTTACGCTTGACTTCCAGCAGCAGCGCGCGAACCTTATCGTGCGG
>JADLHR010000082.1 GCA_020848665.1 Anaerolineae bacterium | reverse complement strand
TTCAGGCGCGCTTCCCACTTGGCGTACAGCCGCTCGTAGACCGCCTCAGACAGCGATCCGGCCGTCAGCTTGGCGTCCAACTGATCGAGATAGGCGCGGATTTCGTCAACGGTCTGCGGAACGGCGGCCTCGGCGCCTGCCGCGGGCTGCGCGGGCGCGGGCTGGCCGCTACCCTGCTGCTGATTCTGCATCATCTGCATCATCATCTGCTGCATCATAAGCTGCTGCTGTTGCTGGAGCGCCGCCTGTTCCGGGTTGAGCGCCGCCCCGATCTGCTGCCCGACGCCCAGGCCGACGCCTGCCCCTGCCAGCCCACCGCCCATTCCCTCGTTCCCGGCGGCTTTCTCGGCCACTTCCAGGCGGCGAATACGCTCGTAGGTGGCAAAGTCGATGTAGTTGCGCAGCTCCTCGGTCGAGACTTCTTTCGCGGTGAATGGCTTGGCCTCGAACGCCTTGATCCGCATCCCAATCTGCGCAAACTGCTCATTAAGCCGCGCCAGCGCCGCGCCTTCCAGCTCCGCCAGCAGGCGGTTGGCGTCCATGATGCTCTGCGCGCCAGAAGTTGAGAGCAGCTGCGCCAGGTCGCCGAGCAGCATCGACTGGATACGGTCGCGGATGTCGCCCAGGCGCAAGATTGCCTTGCCGACACCGTACTGCTTGACGAAACGCACCGGTTCCTCGACGCCAATGTCGATCACGCCGTGCGTGATCAGCAGGACTACACCCATCCCCCGGCCTGGCGTTTCGAGCACGACCGGCGGATTCGTCCCCCAGGGCACCTGCGGCAAATCCTTCAGATTCACGAAATACAGATCAGCGGTGAACGGCGTCCGCCCGCCCGTCACCAGACCGAGCAGCCCGGTCAGGATCGGCAGGTTGCCGGTGCTGAGCGTATGCGAGCCGGGGCCGAGCGCGTCGAGCGCCTGGCCCTGGCGGACGAAGACCGCCGCCTGGCTTTCGCCCACGATCACCTGCGATCCGAAGCGAAAGTCACCCGACCCGCCCTGCGGCTCGCGGTACACCAGCTCGTCGTCCATCACGTTGACATGGTCAACGACATCAATAATGCGTGGCATTTTCTCGTCTCCTTGTCATCATTCGCGGGGTCAGGCGCGCCAGGCGAACCGCACGCTATTCGATACCCTTCATCACGCTGTCGCGCAGGCTGTAGGCGTCGTTGGCTTCAATTGTCAGCGCGTCGAGATCACGGATCGCCTCGTCCACGCCTTCACCTCTGAGCGCCGCGCTCTGCAAAGCGTCCAGCTTCTCTTTGAACTTGTCGGCATAATCCAGCAGCGCCCGGTCGAAGGCGTAGGCGACTTCCAGGTCCTCAGCATCGACCTTGACCGCGTCAAAGAAGCCGCTGTAGCCGGGCGTGTCGGTTGCTACGCGGTCGATAAACGTCTGGAGCTTGGTTTTGGCGCTGCGCGTCTTGCTCATATAGCTCAGTCCGCCCGCGTCGAGCAGCGCCTTCTCAATCGTGGGCAGCCGGTTGAGCTGCAGCTTGAGCTGATCGACTACATGCTCCCTGATCAGCCGGTCGGCCTGGCGCCGCGCGGACATCTCCATATACCCCCGAAAGCCGGGGACCTTCGCCACCAGGGACTCCAGCTTGCCCCGCTCACGGACAATCCGCGCATAGAGGTCATCCATCGCCTGTAATCTCCTTCTTTGCACTTGGCTGGTCCCAAGCATACATCAGAGGCAGGCTGCGCACAAACCCGCGAATTTGGGGGCTTCGGCAGCGGTACGCAGGCCGTGCTATAATGGCCGCGAGATTCTCAGCGAGGGAGCAAATAATGGGCGCCAAAGACCAGGGAGCGGACGCGATCGAGGGTCGCTGGCTCGTGATCCCGCGCACGCTGTGCTTCATCACGCATGGGCGGGATGTGCTGCTGCTCAAGCGCGGCATGCACAAACGCGTCTATCCGGGCCGCTACAATGGCGTCGGCGGTCACATCGAGCGCGACGAAGACCCGCTGACCAGCGCCCTGCGCGAAATGCAGGAAGAGACCGGGCTGGCGGTCGAGGACGTGCGCCTGCGCGGGCTAATTCATGTGGACGCGGGCAGCGCCAACGGGATCATGGTCTTCGTTTTCTCGGCGCGCGCCGCCTCGCGCGAGTTCGCGCCGTGCGACGAGGGTACGCTCGAATGGGTATCGCTCGACGCCGCTGCCGAACTGCCGCTGGTCGAAGACCTGCCCGCGCTGCTGCCGCTGTTGTTCGACGCGCCGGACGATGGGCGGCTGTTCTACGCGCATTCCAGCTACGATGCGGACGACCAGCCGGTCATGCTGTTCGCTGAGCATGGAGGGCATGTGCCGCTCGCCCGCTGATCTACTTGCATCTTTGATCGGAGCAGGACTACACTTCAGGCATGCTGACACGACACGATTCGACCCGCTGGTCTTTGCTCGCCGTCGCCATTCTGTTGATCGCGAGTATCGGCGTTGTCCCGATAATGGCGGGGCAGCTAACGCCAACCCCTGCGCCCGCGCCCGGAGAAGACGCCATCCCGCAATACGGCCTCTACGAAGCGAGCTTCCGCGCGCCCGGCGACTACACTAATCCCTACGATCCAGCGCAGATCGATGTCATGGCGACTTTCAGCGGGCCGGACGGTGCGGCCTACGACGTGCCCGCGTTCTTCATGCGTCCGTTCCGCCAGACCTGCACCGAAAACTGCGCGGTTGAGCAGCTTGAAATGGCCGGGCCAAGCGAGTGGCGCGTGCGTTTTAGCCCGCCCGCGTCTGGCGAATGGCAGGTGTCCGTCAGCGCGCGCGACCGGACGGGGTTCAGCAGCGTTGTCTACGAAGACAGCTTCCGCGTGGCGCCGTCTGACGATCCCGGCTTCGTGCGGCAAGGCGAGAATCCACGCTATTTCGCCTTCGACAGCGGCGCGCCGTTCTTTCCGGTCGGCGAGAATCTGGCATGGTCGTGGGAGGGCGCGGGCGGCATCTTCGCCTATGAGCGCTGGCTCGACGCGTTGAGCGCAGCGGGCGCAAACTACGCCCGGCTCAATATCGACGTGCCCTGGTTCATCGGGCTGGACTGGCCCGGCCCGGCCGGTGACTATTCCGAGGCGCAGGCCGCCGCGTGGCGGCTCGATACTATCTTGCAGCGCGCCACCGAGCGCGGAATTTATTTACAGGTAACGCTGCTCTGGCACCAGGGCTTCACTGAGTATGTCAGCCCGCCGGTCGGCCCGGTGGATGACGGCCCTCGCCTCGACACCAGCGCCGACTGGGACACCAACCCGTACAACGCGGCGCTCGGCGGCCCGCTGAGCGGCCCTTCGGCGCTGTTCTTCGAGACGGCGCGGCCTCTGCTCAACCAGCGCCTGCGCTACGTGGTAGCGCGCTGGGGCTACAGCCCGCACGTCTTCGCCTGGGAACTGGTGGACGAGATCGACAGCCTGGCCGGGTATACCCCGCAGCGCGCCCGCGCCTGGCTGCAAGATTCGCTCGCCTTCCTGGACGAGATCGATCCAGTTAATCATCTGGTGACGGCCGGGATGCGGCAGCCGGAGCCGTCGCTGTGGGCGCTCGACGCGATCGACTTCGCGCAGGTGACTTACTACCAGCGCCGCCCGGTCGAGCCGTCGCAGGACCAGGTCGCCGGGACGCTGGACGCGCTCAGCCAGGCGTTTACACAGACGGACAAGCCCGTCCTGCTCTCGGAGTTCTCGCTCAACCCCTGGTACGAGCCGCTCGACGACGACCCGACCGGGATTCACCTGCGCAACACGATCTGGACTGCTGCGCTGGCAGGGTCAGCGGGCGGCGCGATGAGCTGGTGGTGGGACACCTACATCGACCGCGCTGCGCTTTACGACGTGTTCGCGCCGCTGGCGAGCTTCACCGAGCAGGTAAGCTGGAATTCCCCCGCGCTGGAGCCGATCACCGTCGGCCTGGGGGCAGAAACCCCGTTCAACTACGCACCGCTGCGCCTGGACGCCTTCCGGCGCGATTTCGGCAGCGCGTCACCCTTTGACACAATTTACCGCGTCCTGCAAGATGGCGCTGTCCCGCCCATTAGCCAGGCGTCCGCTTACCTCTACGGCGAGACGAATCCGGAGCGCAGCCGTCCGCAGACCTTCGTCGTATCGCCGCCGATTGACACAGAGTTGCAGATCGGTATCCGCGACGTGTCATCCGAGGCGCCCGCCATCCTCGTGATTAACATCGACGGGACCGAGATCGCGCGGATCGACTTCAGCGCGGGCAGCCGCCAGATTCTGGTGACCGTCCCGCTCAGCGCGGGCGAGCACACCGTCGTGCTGGACAACCTCGGTCAGGACTGGATTCAACTCGACTACATTGAGATCGCGGCCTATCGCTCGCCGATCCGCGCGGTCGGCCTGGCTGATCGCGAGCGCGGCGAGGCGGCGGTCTGGGTCCACCACCGTGACTTTACATACGAGACAATTGGCGCCGGAATTGAGCCGGAGCCGGTGAATTTCAGCCTGCGTATCCCGGAGATGCCTGCCGGGACATACCGCGTGGCGATCTGGGACGCGATCACCGGCAACGTCATCGGTGAGGAAACGGTCACGCTGGCCGAAGACGGCAGCGGCACGCTGCGCGTTCGCCTGCTGCCCCTGACCGCCCAGCTTGCGGTGCACGCCGAGCGCGTCGCAGGGCCGCCCGACACCACGAGCACGCCTGCCACGCAGATCATCACGCGCACGCCCGCCGTCACGTTAACGCCGACCACAACCTCGACGCCGACGCCGACCAGCACCGACACGCCAACGCCGACCGCGACCAACACGCCGACTGTGACTCCGACGCGGACGCCAACCAGGACGCCGACGCCGAGCAATACGCCCACCGACACCAGCACGCCGACAGCTACGCCAACAGCTACCGATACTGCGACGGCAACCGCAACGAACACGCCACGTCCGACCGCGACGCAAACCCGGACACCAACCCCCAGGCCGGCGGGGCCGACGGCAACGCAGCGCGCCACGTCGCCCTGACCGCGCCAGGTCACGCCTGGGAAGAATCAAAACGCCCGTCAGAATCATGAGTTTCTGACGGGCGTCGATCGCTGTCTGCAGCCTACTCGTTGAGCATGTTCTCGACCGCGAAGTACGCCGGGCGGGGGTTACCCGCCGGGTCCAGCAGGCTGAAAAGGCACTGCTCGCCCGTCTGCCCAACGACACCGCAGAAGTTCAGATTGTAGAGGAACATCGGACCAACATAGCCTAGCTCGCGCCCCAGCTCGAAGCCGCGCACGACGTACTGCGCCTGCTCGTCCAGCGTGGTGTATTCCACGAAGCCGAGCGCCTCGACTGGCGTCACGTTCAGGCCGTCGTTCGACCCCCATCCGAACTCGGTCGCCCAGATGTAGGTCCCGCTATCGAGCTTCTCGACCATGATCGCGCGATAATCGCTGAGCGTATCCTTGAAGAAGAAGCTTGGATGATCATCCCAGGCGGCGACTGCCGGGCGATTGTTGCGGCAGCAGGTGCTGTCCGGCGGGTTGGCCCACCCGTTCGGGTGCGCACCGATTGCATCGGCCCACTGCGCGACCCCGGCATCATACATCTGACGCAGGTAAACCCGGTCGTCGATCGCGTTAACACCGTCGTTGAAGCCGGTTGGCGCGAGGCCACCCGTCACCACGACCGCCGCCGGATCAGCCGCCTTAATCGCGGTAAAGGCTGCCTGGAGCAGCGCGACATAGTCGGCGGCGCTGATGCCGCGCGGGGTGTTCCAAGCCCGCCGCAAGTTCGGCGAGTCCCA
>JADLHR010000081.1 GCA_020848665.1 Anaerolineae bacterium | reverse complement strand
GCCGCACACCGTCTTCCTGATCGTCGTTGATCCGGGCGTCGGGACGGCGCGCCAGCCGCTAGCGGTCGAAACTGCGCACGGCGTCTACGTCGCGCCCAACAACGGCGTGCTAAGCTACGTGTTGCCGCATGTTGAAGTGCGTCACGCAGTCGAAATCACCGAGCCGCGTTACGCGCTGCCGGGCGTCAGCCGGACCTTTCACGGGCGGGACATCTTCGCCCCGGCAGCAGCGCACCTCGCCGCCGGCGTACCAATCACCGCGCTGGGTCCGGCTGTGCCGGAACTGATCAGGCTCGACGCGCCGCGCCTGGAAATCGTGCCGGGCGCGATTCAGGGCGAGGTCATTTACATTGATCACTTCGGGAACGTGATCACCAGCATCGGGTACCTGGCCTGGGACGGAGACATGTTATCGCTTACGCCAGGGTTCGGCCGCGCACCTGGCGAGCCGCTGGCCTTCACTGCTGCCGCGACCCGCATCCGCGTCGGCGGAGCGACCGTCAGCGGCATCCGGCCAACCTACGGCGCGGTGGAGCCGGGTACGCTGCTTGCGCTGGTCGGCAGCTCCGGCCAGCTTGAGCTGGGTGTCAACCAGGGCAGCGCCGCCGCCCGGCTCGGTGTGCGGACCGGAGACCCGGTCGAGCTGATGCTGGAGCCGTGACCCCGCAGCAGAGGAGAAGACGATGCGCGAGCAGTTCGTGATCGAGGGTAACCACCGGCTGCACGGCGAGGTTACCGTCAGCGGCAACAAGAACGCCGCGCTGAAAATGCTCCCCGCGTGCCTGCTAACCGACGAGCCAGTCGTGCTGACCAATGTACCGGACATCGCCGACGTGCGCGTTACGCTGGAGCTGCTGCGGCGGCTCGGCTGCGAGGTCGAACTGTTGGGCGATCATCGCGTGCGGGTTCACGCCCGCGAGATCGTCACATATGAGCTTGACCCGGAGATGTGCGTTCGCACCCGCGCCTCAATCGTGTTCGCGGGGCCGATGCTGGCGCGCACTGGCCGCGTCGAGTTCGCCCCGCCCGGCGGCGACGTGATCGGGCGCCGCCGGCTCGATACGCATATTCTCGCGCTGGAGCGACTCGGAACCACCGTCGAGTTCGATGGTCGCTTTGTGATGACGACCGGCGGCCTGCGCGGCGCGGACGTGCTACTGGACGAGGCGAGCGTCACCGCAACCGAGAACGCGGTGATGGCGGCAGTCCTGGCGCGCGGCACAACTGTGCTGCGCAACGTCGCGTCGGAACCGCATGTGCAGAACCTGTGCCACATGCTCAACGGCATGGGAGCGCAGATTTTGGGCGTTGGCACGAACTGCCTGACGATCGAGGGCGTCGAGCGGCTGCATGGTGGTGAGTTTCGTGTCGAGGCC
Organism: Anaerolineae bacterium; assembly: GCA_020848665.1. Classification (GTDB taxonomy): domain Bacteria; phylum Chloroflexota; class Anaerolineae; order Aggregatilineales; family Aggregatilineaceae; genus DYGX01. The sequence goes on along the minus strand of JADLHR010000081.1, from coordinate 4,133 downwards.
GATTATCTGGAAGTCGTCAGCTTTATCGGAGCAGCGGCCGTCACCGGCAGCGAAATCCGCATCCGCCAGGCCGATCCGCAGTACCTCGACATGCCCGCGCTGGTATTTCGCAAGCTCGGCGTCGCGTGGGAAGTCGAGGGGTCCGACATCCTGGTCCCACGCGGCCAGGCGCTGACGATTGAGCGCGATCTGGGCAATCAGATTCCGTCGATCAAAGCCCAGCCCTGGCCGGCATTTCCATCCGACATGATGAGCATCGCGCTCACGGTGGCGACGCAGTCCGCCGGGACAGTGCTGTTTCACGAGTGGATGTACAACAGCCGCTTCTTTTTCACCGACAAGCTGAGCGCGATGGGCGCGCGCATCTTTCTGTGCGATCCGCACCGCGCAGTTGTGCATGGCCCGACCGTGCTGCGCGCCGTGCACGCCATCAGCAGCCCGGATATCCGCGCCGGAATGGCGCTGCTGCTGGCAGCGCTGTGCGCGCGCGGCACGACAACCATCCGCAACATCGGCCAGATCGATCGTGGCTACGAGCGGGTTGAAGAAAAAATGCGCGGTCTGGGCGCGAATATCCGCCGCGAGCCAGCGCCCACCTAAAACAGCAGCGGGACCCTTTTTGCCCCGCTGCCCCGCTGCCTGCCTGGCTCAGCGACTTTGTGCTAGTCCTCGCACGGCGCAATCGCGACGGGCAGCCCCAACACATAGTCGAAGGCGCTCAGCGCCGCTTTCTCACCGTCGCCGAGGCCCATCAGCACCTGGAACGCGCTGGCGTCGGTGCAGTCACCCGCCGCGAACAGGCCCTGGCGGTTGGTGCGGTTGCGCGAATCAACCTTGATGAACCCGCATGGATCGAGTTCAACCAACCCCTCGACCAGCGCAGTATTCGGGATAAGCTGTTTTTCTACAAAGATGGAATCAGCCGAAATCGTGTCCTGCACGCCGTTGCACTCGATCACAACCGTATCGGCGTAGCTGCCTCCTTTGACCGCGATGACACGGCAGCCGCGCCGGGCGACCACGTTCGGCGCGCCCAGGATCACCCGCCCCGCCTCGGTATCAAGGTCGCCGTTGAACTCGGCCACCAGCGTCACCTCGCGCGCGATGCGGCTCAACTCGGCGACAGCGCGCAGCGCCAGAAGCTCCGACCCGACCACCACCACGCTGCGATCGACCATCAGTGGCCCGTAGGTCATCGCGCTGTAGCACAACCCCTTCATCTCCAGCTCGTCCTCGCCAGGAACGTTCAGCCGTTCCCCGCGCGAGCCGGTGGCAATGATCAGCGTGCGCGTGTCATAGGTGTGCCGGTCGCTGACCGTCACGCGGTACCCGTCCTCAATTGGCTCGATGTGCTGCGCGTGGGCGCGCACGCGCATGAAATCCAGATAATCCAGTTGCGCGCGAAACCGGTGGATCGTCTCGTCGCCGACAATTACCTGATAATCGTCCACCCAGGGCAGCAGCAGCCGCCGCCGGGTGCGCCCTCCCAGCCCTGGCGAGATAAAGAGCGCATCCATGCGCTTACGCACCGCGAAAGCCGCTGCGGCCAGCCCGGCCGGTCCACCCCCAATGATGATCAGCTCACGCATGGCTCTTGTCCTCCTTTGCGGCTTCTTCCGGCTCCGGCGCGGCAGGGATAAAACCATCTTCCATCAGCGCCCGTGTCATATCGCGTGCGGCGCGGATGATTGTCTGCGCGCGTTCGTACTCTTCTTCATAGGTCGTCGCCCGCCGCGCGACGCCCTGCTCCTGGGCCTTCATCGCAACCGCCGCCGCCTCGCGCGGGAACACATCCCACTCGTCCATTGTCGGCAGGATGTAGTCGGGAGACAGCCCCTTTTCCTCGGCCATCTGCGCCAATGACTCCGCCGCCGCAATCGCCATCTCGTCGGTGATCGTGCTGGCGCGCACGTCGAGCGTTCCCCGAAAGATACCGGGGAACCCCAGCGAGTTGTTGACCTGGTTCGGGAAGTCTGAGCGCCCGGTCGCAACGACCACCGCGCCCGCCTCGCGCGCGTCCCACGGCCAGATTTCGGGGATCGGGTTCGCCGCCGCAAATACAATCGCGTCCTTCGCCATCGCGCGGATCCACTCTGGCCTGAGAGTATCCGGCCCCGGCTGGGACAGCGCGATAATCGCGTCGGCGCCGCGCAGCGCCATCTCGATATCCCCTTCGATCTCTTCGCCATTGGTGATCTGCGCCATATGCCACTTCTGCACATATTCGGCGCGGCGCAGGAACAGGTCGCGGCGGCGCTTACCGAGGATGCCCCGGCTGTCCACCATCAGGCAGTTCGACGGATCGGCGCCATAGCGGAAGATCAGACGCGCGCAGGCTACGTTCGACGCCCCCGCGCCGAAGAAGACGATCCGCATCTGGTCAAGCGCCTTGCCGACGATCTTGGCCGCGTTGATCAGCCCAGCCAGGACCACGCTGGCGGTTCCCTGCTGGTCATCGTGCCAGATCGGGATTTCGGCCTGCTCGCGCAGCGTGTCAAGAATGCGAAAGCATTTCGGCTGCGAGATGTCTTCAAGATTGACGCCGCCGAACGAGGGCTGAAGCATCAGCACAGTCTCGATAATCTTGTCGGGGTCCTTCGTGTCGAGCATGATCGGCACGGCGTCAACTCCACCCAGGAATTTGTAGAGCAGCGCCTTGCCTTCCATCACCGGGAGTCCGGCCTTGGGGCCGATATCGCCCAGGCCCAACACGCGCGTGCCGTCCGAGATCACCGCGACAGTGTTCCACTTGCTGGTGAAATCATAGACCAGCTCCGGTTCTTTGGCGATCGCGCGGCAGGGCGCGGCGACGCCGGGCGTGTACCAGATCGCGAAGTCGTCCAGGTCCCGCACGCGGCAGCGCAGCGCCGTCTGCGTTTTACCATGATAAAACGCGTGCAGGCGCATCGCTTCTGCAGCAGGTTTCTCGGCTCGCGCCAACAACTCTTCTTTCGTAATAGACTTTTCGATCATCGCTTTCTCCATGAACGCTCTAGTCAGGGGAGTTGCCCCGACTCCGCACAAACGCACAGAGCCGGTACATTCATTATATGCCAAGCTGGGATGGCGCGCTGACGAGCAGCAAAACGCCGGGTTTCGGTGTCGAAACCCGGCGTGTGTTTGCTCACGTCAGACAGAGGGGACCGCGTGGACTATTCCCGGCCGTTGCTCGATGGCTGGCTGTGGTCGACATGGTCGTACTCGTGCAGCAGCGACTGGTAACGATCGCGGTACAGCTCAGCGCGCGCGCGTTCTAGCTGCCACATGCGCTCGATGCTGTCCTTGATCGGCTCGTAGAGGCTCGCCACCTGCTCCATCCGCTGGCGCAGTTGATCAAGCTGCTTGTTCTCGTTGCGCCACGCTTCATCGTTGGTGACGGTAAACTGCTTCCAGCGCTTCTGGTCATCGGCTACCCAGTCGTTCCACTCCTGCCGGAATCGCTCCTCGGACAGCCGCTGCATCTCAGCCACCTCGTTAATGCGACGGCCCAGGCGTTCGCCGATACGCTCGAAGTCTTCCACGATCTTGCGCATCTGGCGATACGTTTCCGTCCACGACTCAAAACGTTCCATGTAGCGCTTCATATCTTCGTCGTAGGCGCCAAAGCTGCGGGTGAGTTCCGCCACCTGCTGGTCACGCTGCTGAAGCAGCAACGTTTGCTGGTCGGTGAACTGCTGCATTTCCTCGCGGCGATCGCGCTCGGCAGCCTGAAGCTCGAGCACGCGCTTCTCGCTGCGCAGGACCATCGCCTCAAGCGAGTCGAGCTTGGGCCGGGTGGCGTCAAGCTGCTTCTGCAATTCGGGGATTTCGGATTGTACGTCGGAGATGCGGCGCGAGTCCTGACGGCGTTGTTCTTCGAGGAACAGCAGGCGGCGCTCCGGTTCTTCAAACTTCTTCGCCAGGTCCTCGACGCGCTGCTGCACCGCGGCCAGGGCGGACGCGACGCGGTCACGCTCGACGCGGGCCGCCGGAAGCTCCTCGATGGCGCGGTCGATCTTGTCGACGCGATCTTCAACTTCACGTACCATGCGCGTTACGCTCTCGCGGGCGATGTCGGCGCGGCGCTCGGCTTCGCGCTCGGCCATCAGGCGCTTACTTTCGGTGCTCTCGATCATCTGCTGGAATTCGACGCG
>JADLHR010000080.1 GCA_020848665.1 Anaerolineae bacterium | reverse complement strand
GCTGCTTCTGGCTGCTCGCTGCTCAAAGCACGAACGACTGGTGCATCTCCGGGATCGTGACTTCCTCGTACCCGGCCTCGTCACGCAGGCCCTGCGCCAGCGCCTGCGCGGACTCTTCCTCGCCATGCACCAGGAAGGTGCGGCGCGGGCGCTTGGAGATGGCGCGCGCCCAGGCGATCAGCTCGCTGCGGTCGGCGTGGCCCGAAAAGCCGTTGATCACCTCGACCTGCGCGCGCACGGTGTATTCTTCGCCAAAAATACGCACCGGTGATACGCCCTCGACCAGGCGTCGACCCAGCGTGTCGGGCGCTTGCCAGCCGACGATCAGGATCGTGTTGTCCGGGTCTTCGATCCGGTTGCGCAGATGGTGCAGGATGCGCCCGGTCTCGGCCATGCCGCTCGCGCTGATCACGATGAACGGGTCGCGGCGGAAGTTCAGCTCCTTGCTCTGCTCAACCGAACGCGTGTAGATCAGCTCGTCAAAGCCGAACGGGTCGCCTTCGGCCAGCATGAAGGCGCGGATCTCAGCGTCGTAGGCTTCGGGATGCAGCCGGAAGACCGAGGTCGCGTTGATCGCCAGCGGGCTGTCCACGAAGATCGGCACCGGCGGGATATCGTGCTGGACGATCATGCGGTGCAGCGTGTAGACAAGCTGCTGCGTGCGCCCGACCGCAAACGCCGGGATGATCAGCGCCCCGCCCCGCCGATAGGTCGCCTTGACGATCTCCTCCAGCCTTTTCTCAGAGTCGAAGAACGGCTCGTGCTCGCGGCTACCGTAGGTGCTCTCCAGCAGCAGCACGTCGGCGTGACTGACCGTCTCCGGGTCGCGCAGAATCGGCGTATTGGCGCGGCCCAGGTCACCACTGAACACCAGCCGCACATCGCGCCCGGTGTCGCGATCTTCGATGTCGAGCACCACGATCGCGCTGCCGAGCATGTGCCCCGCGTCGAGAAAGGTCACGTTCACGCCCGGCAGAATCTCGCGCTGGCGGTGGTAGCCGATCGCCGAGAACGATTCGAGACTGTTGACCGCATCTTCAACGGTATACAGCGGCTCGATGGGCGGCTCGCCGCTGCGCGCGCGCCTCTTGTTCAGAAACTCGGCGTCGCGCTCGTGAATGCTGCCGCTGTCCATCAGCATCGTCGAGCACAGGTCGCGCGTGGCGAAGGTACAGACAATGTCACCGTTGAAGCCCTTTTTGACCAGCGTCGGGATATTGCCGCTGTGATCGATGTGAGCGTGGCTCAGCACCATTGCGCCAATCGAGGCCGGATCGAAGGGCAGGTTACGATTGCGCTCAAACGACTCGCTGCGCTTGCCCTGGTACAGCCCGCAGTCGAGCAAGACGCGCTGGTCGTTGACCTCGATCAGGTGCTGCGACCCGGTAACGGTCCGCGCCGCGCCATGAAAGGTGATCTTCATCGCCCATTCCTTCCGTCTGAGATCGCTGACAGTCAATCGCTGGGCGCGATCAGCCCTCGCCCGTTGCGCGCCGGAGCAGCGCGATCAGCTCGTCGCCGTATTCCGTGCGCCGCCAGGGGCCTAGCCCTGGGATATTGTCTAACTCCTCGATCTGCCGGGGAACCTGCCGCGCCAGCGCCCACAGCGTCTCACGCGGCATGATCACATCCGATTCGACGCCGCGCTCGGCAGCCCGCTCCTTACGCCAGGTATGCAGCGTCTCGTAGCGGTCCTGGATCGCCTGGTCGGGCGGAGGGCGGCGGCGCGGCGGCGCGGGCGGGCGGGCCTGCTCGCCCCGCGCGATGGCATCCAGAATCGAGTCCCCGTAGCGGCGCGCCTGACCAGCGGCCAGCCCGCGCACGGTGTCCAGATCGGCCGGGCGGCGCGGGCGAAGCTGCGCCAGCTCGATCAGCGCCTTGTCGGTAAAAATCCGAAAGGCCGGCAGGTCCCGCCGCCGCGCCAGCGCATCGCGCACCAGATACAGCTCGCGCACAACCGCCATCTGGCTGCGCGGCAGCTTCTGCGCACCGTGCATGCGCCAGTAGCCTTCCGGGTCAAACTCGTACGCGGCAGGCGGCAGATCGGGCAGTGCGGCGAAAATCTCGCGGGCTTCTTCGGTGCGTCTCAGCGCCCCCAGCTCACCCGCCAGCCGGTCGCGCAGCACCGGCAGATAGTGCGTGTCCATCTGCGCGTACAGCAGCTGCTCAGCCGGCAGCGGTCGCACGGACCAGTCAGCGCGCTGGAACTTCTTTTCGGCGCGCACCCCGAATTGCTCCTCAAGGATTGGCCCCAGCCCGACCTGCGGCCAGCCGCAGATGCGCGCAGCCAGCATCGTGTCGAATACGCGGCTGAAGCGGAAACCGAAATCGCGCTTGAGCGAGACGATGTCGTACTCCGCCGCATGAAAGATGATCTCGGTCGCCGGGTCCGCCAGCACATCGCCCAGTGCGCTGAGATCGTCCAGCGCCAGCGGATCGACGATGTAATCGTGCTCGCGCGTCGAAAGCTGGATCAGGCAGACGTGCTCATAATAGGCGTACAGGCTGTTGGACTCGGTATCGACCGCCAGCAGCGGCGTGCCGC
>JADLHR010000079.1 GCA_020848665.1 Anaerolineae bacterium | reverse complement strand
CTTCAATGATCCCCAGCGAATTTTGGAGCGCGAAATGCTGTTGCGGCTCGACGAGTATCCCTGTCAGCCTCCCGAGTAAGCGTCAAGGCGCGGTATCTCTGGCTCACTTTTGCTCGATCGTTTTCCTTCCCAGCGGCTCACCTTTACTCTATCAAAAACCGCAGGAAGCATCTATTCTCTGCCGCACAGTGAAGTGCGCGAAGCTATCCATAATCCGTAGCTGTTCGGCTCTGGAAACTCGCGTGTATAAGAGTCCAGTTCAGCAAGAAATAGCTTATGAGAAGGGCACTTCTCGCAAGGGATATAGGGAAAGAAAAACGGACCAACCTTGGCCCGTTTCAGAAGGATGTACTCACAGTGTGAGCGAAGGGGGATATGCCAGAACCGTTCTGCAGAACGGGGTGCAGTTCCGTTTCACGATCCTCAGACTAACACCCGTCGTTTACAGCTCGCCGGTGGCAGGCACATAATCCGCCAGCCAGTCAAGCGTCGCGCGGCGCACGTCGTTCCAGTGAGCCTCGAGAATCGACAGACCGCTCTGCTTGCCGGGCAGAATTAACACTTCCGATGGCCCGGTCAGGGTCTCGGCAATACGCCCGGCGTAGATATTTGTCGGCCCCAGCGCGTCCTGCGTGGTCGCGATCAGCAACACCGGCGTTTGAATCGTGGTAGGCAGATCGCGCTGGCGGGCAGACAGTGTAATCAGCGCCTGAGGCGCGGTGTCCTCGGCGGCTTGAAGCAGTGCGGCGTCGGCGCTCTCGACCGCCCCAATCACGACGATCTGCGCACTGTCCACCTGCTCCAGCCCACGCAGCGCCACGAGCGCGTCGCGGATCGTCGCGGTTGACTGCGTTTCCAGCGCGAGCGGTAGCGCCGCATAGCCCGCGTAGGCCAGCTCGCGCGCCAGCGGCAGGTACGGCTCAGTGAACGCCAGCCCGTGTGAGCCAGTTCCTACCATCAGCACACCTGGCCGCGCGGTCTCCGGATCGCCGGTATAGAGCGTCACGTCATAGACCTGTCCGGCGATTTCCAACGTGACCGGGACCTCGACGAGGGATGGTGGCGTCCACTCGGCCAGCGGGCCAACGCGTGGTGGATTAGCGAGCAGCGTTTCATAAGTCCCATCAAACTGGGCAGTGACGACCACGACGTTAGGCGCAGCATACTGAATCAGGTCGCTGACATCGGCGTACAGCCACGGCGCATCCCCTTGCGGCTTCAGCTCAATACCATTCAGCGCGACGCGACTCTGCGGCGTGAACCAAGCGGTCAGCCCGACAGCCTGCCCCTGCCACTCACTGGGCGCCCCGAAGCTCCGCCGGTAGACTGCGACGGTCGGCAGGATGCCGCCGCCCGGCTCAATATCTTGTTCGGACCAGCGCGCCGGGGCGGTAACTTTGCGCCAATCTGTGTCATCAAAATCAGTGGCGTATACTGCTTCGTCCAGGCGCGTGACCGTGCTGACACGCCAGACACCGCTTAGCTCGAGCACTCCTTCACCGTCTGGCGGCACGCCGAAGACAGTCTGTGTGGGCGCGCCCGACTGGGCGGACACGCTGCCTACTGCCAGCAGAACGAAAAATAACGCCCAAATAACGCGCCTCATCGCGGTTAGCCTTTCAAGCCAGAGGTAGCGACGCTCTTGATGATATTGCGCTGAAGCAGCAGGAACACGATCAGGACCGGCACGATCGCCATCGTGATCCCGGCGGCGACCGTCGCCAGCGACCCGGCGTCGTAGTGCCCACGCAGCAGCGTCAACCCGACCGGCAGCGTCTGGAGCGCCGGCGTGTTGATCATGATCAGCGGGAAGAAAAAGTCATTCCACCAGAACACGAACGCCAGAATCGCCAGAGTTACCAGAGCGGGGCCGATTAGCGGCAGAATAATGCGCCAGTAGATGGTGAAGACGCCCGCGCCGTCGATACGCGCCGCTTCGTCCAGCTCCTTCGGAACGGACATGATGTACTGGCGTAGCAGGAAGACCCCGAACGGGTTGGCAAGCGGCGGCAGAATCAACGCCCAATGCGTGTTGTATAAGTCCAGCTCGCGCATGAGGATGAACAACGGCACGATCGTGACCTGAAGCGGGACCATCAGCCCGGACAGCAGCAGAATAAAGAGCAGGTCACGCCCTGGAAAACGCAGCCGGGCGAATGCGAACGCGCCCGTCGAGCAAATGACAAGCTGCCCCATCGTGATCGACCCGGCCACTTTCAGGCTGTTCCACATAAAGCGGTCGAAGGGGACCTGATCGAATACGTCAGCAAAGTTGCTCAGCGTCGGATTGGTCGGGAACCAGCGCGGCGGAATTTCGTAGACCTGCGACACGTTACTGGTGAAAGCCAGTTGGATGATCCAGGCGAACGGCGCGACCATGATCAGTGCGCCGCACGCCAGCAGAGCGACGTTCAGCAGCGTCTTCCAGGAAAACGAGCGCCAGCGGCGGTGGAAAGCGAACGCGGATCGGCGGGCTTCGATACTCATGGTCATCGCCTGTGCAACCTGTGGACAGCCCCCTACTGGTAAAAGACCCAGCGGCGGCTGAGCCTGAACTGGAAGATGGTCAGGACCAGGATGATCGCAAACAATGAGAGCGCAATGGTCGAGGCATAGCCCATGTTGAAGAAGCGAAAGCCGTGCTCATAAATGTACATCACCACTGTGCGCGACGAATCACCGGGGCCGCCCTGCGTCAGGATGTACGGCTGCGCGAAAATCTGGAAGGCATTGATCGAGTCGATCACCAGCAGAAAGAGCAACGTCGGCGTCAGCAGCGGCAGCGTCACGTGGCGGAACTTGCCCCAGCCGTTCGCGCCGTCCACTTCGGCGGCTTCATAGAACTCGGCCGGGATGGTCTGCAAGCCGCCCAGCAGCACCAGCACGTTGAAGCCGAGCGACTTCCACGACTCGGTGATCACGATCGATACCCACGACCACTGGCTCGACCTCAGCCACGAGATCCGCTCGATCCCCAGCAGGCCCAGATAGTAATTGACGATCCCGAAGTCCTTGTGCAGCAGGTAACTCCAGATCAGCGCCACCGCCGAGACGGACACCACATACGGGAAGAAGTACGTCATCCGAAACAGGCTACGCAGCAAGGATGGCATCTTCTGCTCAAGCAGATAGGCAATCAGTAGCCCCAGGCCGATAGTGAGCGCGACCTCTGCTACCGCGATTTTGAGCGTCGTCTGGTAGATCGACACGATCCGGCCATCTTCGGCAAGCTGGCGATAGTTGTCGAAACCGATGAACTCCGGTGAGCTGTTCCACTTCAGCAGGTTGTAGTCAAAGAAGCTCAGGCCAACCGCCGCCAGCATCGGGCCGAGCACGAACAGGAAGAAGGTGACGAGCGTTGGCAGCAGGAACAGATACGCGGCGATGGCCTCGCTGGTCTTGGGGCTGATCTGCCAGCGGTTGCGCAGCGCAGTGGCTCCCTTCATGATGCGCTCCCTTCCTCTCGCGGCGGTGTGCCGGGATGAGGCGGGCACAGAGCAGCGCCCTGCGCCCGCTTGCCGGACTGTTTCAGGCTAGTCGCATGCTACGACCGACGCCAGTTCATCGGTCGCAGCCTGCATCGCCTCTTCTACGGTCATTTCGTCGGCGAAGATCAGCCCGGTGTAGCGCAGGAAGATGTTTTCCATCTCGTTGAAGCGCGCTGGAGCCGGGACCAACTGCGCCGGGCCTGCCAGAGACTCGTAGAACGCGCTGGCGTTGGCCGGTGGAAACTCGTCCAGGTGCGCGGCCACGCTGCGTCGCGCCGGGATGTTGGTGACCGGCGAGTCTTCCGAGCCGACCAGTCCCTGCTGGACTTCGGCCCCGCTCAGGAATTTCACCAGCTCCCAGGCCGCGTCGGGGTTCTGGGTCGTGGCGAGAATGGGGAAGCCGTCGATGCCGAACTCGGTGATACGATCCGGGTTGCCCGGCCAGAACTGAATGTCGAAATCAGTGAAGCCCGCCGGGATGATGTTCGCCAGCGGCCAGCGGCCCGCACCGAACATTGCGATATCGCCGGTCTGGAACAGATTGAAGATGTCATTATAGCCCAGCGGATCGGGCGCAACCTTGTACTCGTAGATCAGGTCGTACATGAATTGCAGCGCCTCGGTCACTTCGGGCGAGAGCAGCTGCGTACCGCAGTAGTCTTCGGTCAGGATGTTGCCGCCATTGGCGAACACCCAGGGGATAGCCGAGGTAAACAGGCCGTCGTTCGGCCAGGCCCACCCGTATTTTTCAGGCGTGCCGTCGTTATTTTCATCGACGGTCAGCGCCTGGGCATACGCCAGAAAGTCGTCGCGCGTCCAGTCAGGGCTGGGCGGCTCAAGGCCAGCTTCGGCTAGGCGCGTCGTGTTGTAGTAGATCACCATGCCGTTCCAGCTATAGGGCAGCATGTACTGGTGCCCACCGACATTGAAGGCATCGACCATCGCCGGCTCCACGTCGGCGAAGAACTCGGCCAGCGCCTCTGCGTCCTCGGCGATAAAGTCGTCGAGCGGCAGCGCCAGCTCCAGATCGACCAGCAGGCGGACACCTTCGGTCGCCACCCACATGACATCCGGGCGCTCACCGCCCGCGATTAACGTGGCGGTCCCTTCGAGGTACTCGCCCCAGTTCACGCCTTCGACCGGCAGCAGATTGATCGTGATCTCGGGGTGCGCCGCTTCAAACTCAGTAAAGATTTTCTCCCAGCCGGGCTGCGCGTCCGCGCCCCAGTTCCAGAAGACAAAGGTTAGTTCGGCTGGCTCCTGAGCGCGGGAGACTCCTGCGCCGAACGGGGCCACCAGCATCAGCACGAGCAGAAACACAAACGCTTTGCGGGACATGGGTCCTCCTGAAAAGAACAAAACTCAACGCGAACTGGACGGATCGACTTGCACGATAATGAGCGCTTTGCGCGCACGCCGCTCGCTGAAATCAGCTCCTCCGAATGCGCCTCCTTTTACTTACGCCTAGGGTTGTTCCTGGACGAGCAGAATTGTTTCCCAATCGGTGACTTCGGGCAGAGTAATCACGGCGCGACCACCATTCCGGGTCAGTGGCAGTGGGTCGCGCGCGGGCAGGCGAAAGGCGGCGCGTGTAGTTGCCGGGACTTCCAGGCGGACGTTCGAGAGCGTCACCTGCTCCTCGATGGTGTCAGCGGTGCGGTGCAGGTGGAAGCGCACAGTGCGCTGCGGCATCCCCGTCACCAGGTGGACGACCAGGTCTGCCCCGAGCCGGGTCGGGACAATCTCGGTATTCAGCAGCCCCTCGGCCCGGATGTCCGGTGCGCCGCCCGCCGCCCAGTGGAGCATCTGCGCGATCAACTGACGATAGGGTGCGTAGCCGAGGCGCGCGTAGTTGCTTTCGGGCAGCGCGCTGCAATAGACCACTCTGCCCCGGCCATAAGTGCGGTAGACCACCACCGGCTCGCCCGTGTCCGGCCCCGGCGCGGGCTGGTTGTTGTGGTAATACAGTTCGTCGGCGGTTTCGATTAGCGGATCGCGGCGGGTAGCCGCCACGCGCAGATCGGCGGTGTTGGGGCGCACGCGCCACATCGCCATATAATGTGGCATCGGCTGGGCTGCCAGATCGCCGCTTAGCTCGGACGCCATGAAGTGGAAATACGGAAACGTATAGCGCCCGCGCCCAATAACATCGACGCCGAACAGGTCCGCCAGGGCGAAGTTCGGCAGCGGGCGGCCCATGTCGTCAAACAGCGAGGTCGCGCCAGTCGCCACCAGTCCGCCGCCGCCTCGCACGTAGTCGCGCAGCGCGTCCGCTTCCTCGGCGGAGACGGTCAGGATGTTCGGCAGATAGACGACCTTGTAGCGCCCCAGCGTCGCCAGGCTTTCGGAGCGGTCGTCGAGAAACTGCACGGGAAGATGCGCTTCCGTAAGCGCTTTGAACGCGCCCATCAGCGCGGGCAGCAGGTCCGATGGCCCGGCGTTGAGGTCGCTCTTGGGCGTCAGGGAATTGCGGGGCGGCTCGGTCTGGTTAAGCACTTCGTCCAGTTCGCGCGCCTTCTGCGAGTGATACAGCCCGGCGTAGGTGACCGGCTCTGCGCCCAGCAGGTACGGCTCGCGGCGCTCGATCTCTGAGAAGATGTTTTCGAGGTGGTCGAACACCAGCGGCTCGGTCTGCCCATCGTGATATGGTTCGTCGTCCACGCAGACCGCTACCCCGTTTACCACTGCGCTGAACGCCTCGTAGCGCATCTGCGCCAGCGGGCGGACGGTGAAGTCCCAGGTGTGGATGAAGCGCCCGGTCAACACTTCACAGGGCCGGTCGAGCGTCCCGGCGCGGATATAGCGCGCGGCGTAGCTCGGAAACAGCAGCCCGTGCCACTCAGTGTACCCTTCGGTCGAGCCTTGATCGGACAGCGCCAGGTGCTTGAAGGACAGGCCCTGGCTTGGCAGCGCGTAGGGCGTGCCGAAAAAGTTGACGATGTAGGCTGCTTCGGGCCGGATCGCTCTGACGACCGCCCGGCACTCGGCGATATAGTCGTAGAGATACTCCTGCTGCCAGCGGACCATCTGAATCCAGTCCGGGTCGGCAGTCGAGAGCGGCATCGGCGCGCCGTAGCGGTTCTCATAAAGCGCCTGGCAGCGTGGACAGAAGCATGGCAGCGCGCTCAGGATGTCGCTCCAGACCCCGTCGAGATCGTAGAGGGTGAACATCTCCTCCAAATGCTGCTGGACCACCTGGCGGTAGGGGCTGTTCAGGCAGAGCGTCGGCCAGCGTTTGTAGCTGCGCTGCCCGCGCGCGCCCTGCGCCATCCACTCTGGATGCTCGTGCGCGAGCTGCGTGTCCCACATATTCGAGTAGTAGCCGACGACGCGGATATCGCGCTGATGGGCCAGCTCCAGGATGCTGCCGAGCAGGTCAAGATCGCCCAATCCCCGGTGCTTGTGGCCGAGGCGCGTGTTGTAGTAGAAATTCCCATACTGGCATTTGGCGAAGATCACGGCGACGTTGATTCGCGCGCGAACGAACTCATCCACGATAGCCTGGGGTTCGAAGCGGGTCGCAATACCCTGCGGATCGTGGATACGGCCGCCGGACTGATCCGGTTCAGTCCAGTCCGGCAGGTGCATATCGAAGAAGATGCGGCGCAGGTTATGCGAATACCAGGCGGGGGTGTCAGTCATCGCAAGCTCTCGCGTCTGAATGTTTACTGAAGTTCAAATAAAACGATATAATGTATTAGTGAAAAAGTCAAGCGCTTCGGAACGCTTTTCAGGGCAATTGTATCGCACTTCGTTGTGCCATCGGTTCATCTTCCCTGCCTGGCGCCATGAGGTCAGAGGGCGGTGAGCAGTGAACAGTTGATGTGTTTGCCCTACTATTCTTCGAGCTTTCATGCGCCCCTGGGATTGACTGCAGCACCGGAAGGCAGTATCATGATTTTATCTTATTTTAGTAAACGGCATTACAATCAGCGCACGGTCGCACGCAGACAGGGAGCAGCATCATGAGCCAGCGCAAGACGACTATCCGGGACGTGGCCGACAAGGCAGGTGTGTCGATTACCTCGGTTTCGCTCTATCTCAACGATAAGCCGGGCCTGTCCGACGCGACGCGCGAGCGGATCGAGGCTGCCATCCGCCAGACGGACTACACACCGCAGCGCCGCAGAAGTGGCGCCAGCCTTTCGCCGGTGTCGTTTGTCGGGCTGCTGGTCGAAAAGCTGGCCGTGTCTACCTTTTCGGATATGTTCTATGGCGAGGTCTTGCAGGCGCTGGAGCGGCAGGCGCGCACCTTGGGGTACAGCCTGGTGCTGCTAGTGGTCGATCCGGCGACGAATCTGTTTGACATGGTGGCCGAGCACAGCGACGTCGAAGGATTCATTGTGCTCGGCGGGGGGGACATCACGCAGGACGTGATCCGCAGCCTGGCGCGCCAGGATCGCCCGCTGCTGCTGGTGGACAACCAATCGGCTGATCTCAAGCTGAATTGCGTGGTCGCGGACAACTTCACCGGGGCGCACCAGGCGGTGCAGTACCTGGTAAGCCAGGGTTATGAGCGGATCGCGTTTATTCAGGGCCCGGCCAAATATCGCAGCCTGGTCGATCGCTTTTTCGGCTACTGTTCTGGCCTGACGGCTAGCGGTCGCGCGATTGACTGGGAGCTAGTGCAGCCGTCCATTTCGTCCGGGCTGCCTAACAAGGGGTACCACGAGATGAGGGCGCTGCTCGCGCAGGGTAAGTCGTTCGACGCGGTGCTGTGCGTCAGTGATCGCTCAGCGTTTGGCGCGCTGCAAGCGCTGCAAGAGGCGGATCTGCGCGTTCCGGCGGATGTCGCGGTAATGGGCTTCGACAATGTGTCGCAGGCGGCGCATACCCGGCCCGCGTTGACGACGATCGAAGTGCCGAAATCCACGATGGGGATGCTGGCGATGCGCCGCCTGCACGAGCTGATCACTGGGGCCGCGCCAGACGTGGCTGTCAAGAACATGCTGTACACCTCGGTGGTGGCGCGGGCTTCCGCCTAGATTCCCTACGATCGTCAGACACTGCCTCGCGGTCTTGTCTCTGGGTTTGCTCCCGCTTGACCTAGATTGCCCCCTGCCCTTTCTCGACGATGTCAGAGGCGTGCCGAGATGTCGCGCAGAGAACCGTTCTGGGAAAGAAAACGCGGGCCAAAGGTATCGGCCCGCGAATTTTTCAGGTCGTTTGTCAGGTTCCAAGCTGCGCCACGCGATCTAAGCGCTGGCTTGATAGATCGCCGGACGGTAGCGCGGCGGTGGAATCGGCTTGCCGTTCTTCTGCGCGACCTGCCCGACGGCATCTTCGGGAGAACGCTCACTCCTGGAATGACTCCCAATCTTCAATCTGCAAGCCCGCTACACGCCCGAATTCGCGGGTGTTATGCGTGACCAGAATCAAGTCGTTTGCCAGCGCAATCGACGCGATAAGCAAATCATACGGGCCAATAGGCGTACCCGCTCGCG
>JADLHR010000078.1 GCA_020848665.1 Anaerolineae bacterium | reverse complement strand
TCCGGGATGCCCGTGATCCGGTAATCGTCCTCGATCTTGCCTTTCACATCGGGCGCATTGTAATACGTGACGTCGAACTCACGCAGATAGGCCAGCGCATTACTCTCGATGTCATCAGTGTTGATGCCGACAAAGACCACGCCCTGGTCACGATATTCCCGCCATATACGCTCCAGCATCGGCGCCTCGTCGCGGCAAGGCGCGCAGTAGCTTGCCCAGAAGTTGACGACGACAGCCTGTCCGCGCCAACCCACCAGCGAGATCGGCTCGCCGTCAAACGTCGCGCCGCTGAAGGCCGGAGCTGGTCCCTCGGTCGGGGTGGTCAGGTTCGCTTTGTACAGCGAGTAGCCAACCACGACCATCAGCACGACAACTGCCAGCAGCCCCAGCACACTAAAGGTCGAAAAACGCTGCTTGACTGGCGCGTCCGGGCGCGACTGGCCCTGCGCC
The DNA here is from genome assembly GCA_020848665.1 of Anaerolineae bacterium. Classification (GTDB taxonomy): domain Bacteria; phylum Chloroflexota; class Anaerolineae; order Aggregatilineales; family Aggregatilineaceae; genus DYGX01. The sequence continues at coordinate 3,950 of JADLHR010000078.1, read as the reverse complement.
AGATGATCCAGCCAATCGGGAAGCGGCTCCTCAGCGGGTGGGATCACGTTCTGATGCTCACTCATGATTCAAGCCCCTCCAACTCTCGTTCCAACCGGGCGATGTCCTCGGTGTCGATGTCCGCCGGAACAGGCCGCGTGTGCTGCTGCACGCCAGAACGCCGCACGACCTGACCGGCCTGCTGCCCGCGCTGGCGCAGCCGCCGCACCTGGAAAACGCCGACGACGCTGAACAGGACGATCACCACAACCGGAGCCGCAAATGCGATCAGGCGGTCGGTGGCATCGCGCGGGATGGCGGCTACTTCTGCCCCATAGCGATCCACGAAGTAATCGATCACTTCGTCGTCGGTATGTCCTTCGCCCAACTGGCGGGCGATCTCCTCGCGCCACTGCACGCAGGCGATGCTCTCGCACTCGTCGAGCGGGATGCCCTCGCACACGTCGCAGAACATCTGGCGCGCGACGCGGTTGACATCATCCCACGTCACGCCTGGCGGCAGCTTGTCGCCGCTCTGCGCCGCGACCGGAGCCGCGCCGCCCAACAGCGCCAGCCCGACCATCGCCAGCAGCGCCAATCCAAGCAGGATCGATTTCCCTATCGGCTGTGTCATCGTCTGCGTCATCGTCTAGCGATCTCCTGAGGCAGGCGCGCCCGCCTGGACCGGCGCGTAGTGCAGCTGCGTCAGCGGCTGGCGTGACGGCCAGAGCGCCACGACCGTCCCGACAATCAGGATGATGCCGCCGAGCCACACGAAGTTGATCAGCGGGTTGAGATAGATGCGGAAGGTGACGGTGTTGCCTTCCCAGAAGGTGATGATCGCGTAGAAATCAGCGGCCAGCGTGCTGTGCGCGCCGGGGATGCTCATATTCGTGGTCGGCGTGAACCGCTGCGTGTTCGAGTCGAACGTCAGGAAGGTGTCGCGGCGCGGGCGGATAGTATCCACCGCCTCGCCATCGCGGTAGACCGTCGCGCGGGCGATGGTCATGTGGCGCCCGTCCTCGGCCATGGCATCGGTCAGCCCGTTGTACTCCATCGTGTAGCCGCCCAGCGTCACGGTATCGCCGGGGTTCATGGTCTGCTGCGTGATCTCCTGAAACGAGGTGCTGCCGATCACGCCCAGCCCCATCACCACGATCCCCAGATGGATGAAATAGCCACCGTAACGGTGACGATCACGCCCGATCAGGTTCGAGAAGGCTGCCCAATAGCCCTCGCCCCGGCGGTGGCGCGCGGCGACGCCCTTCGCGATCTCGGCGATTGTGGAAAACCCGGCGAACGCGACCAGGCCGAACCCGAACATCGCCAGGATGTTGTCCACGCCCGTCACCACCAGGATCGCGACCACAGCCACCGACAGCACGAAGGGGATCAGGCTGGCGCGGCCCAGGCGCTCAGCGGTGGAGCGGCGCCAGGCGGCCAGCGGTGCGAACCCCATCAGGATGAAGATGCCGACCAGGAAAGGCCGCACGACCGGCGGGAAGTAGTTCGGGCCGAGATTGATGATTGTATCGCGCAGACCGAGGTCCACCAGGATCGTCGTGATCGCTTCTGCCCAGGTGCCCCACAGCACGACAACCGTCAGCCCCAGGAACAGCCAGTTATTCAGCAGGAACAGGCTTTCGCGGCTGAAGACCGAGTCGAGATGGTCCGCGCCGCGCAAGTCGCCGCGCTCCTGCCGCCAGGCGAGCAGCAGCACGCTGATCAGCGCCGAGCCGCTGAGAAACACAAACATCGGCATGCCGATCTCGGACTCAGCGAAGGCGTGCACGCTGCTGACCACGCCGCTGCGCGTGGCAAATGTGCCCAGAATGACCAGCAGGAAGGTCAGGATGATCAGCAGCATGTTCCAGAACTTGAGCATCCCGCGTTTTTCTTGCACGACGGCGCTGTGCAGGAACGCGGTACCGGTCAACCAGGGAAGCAGCGCGGCGTTCTCAACCGGGTCCCAGCCCCAGTAGCCGCCCCAGCCGAGCACATCGTACGCCCAGCGCCCGCCGAGCAGCAGCCCCAGGCTGAGGAACAGCCACGCGACCAGCGCCCAGGCGCGCGTCGCGCGGATCCAGCTCGCGCCCAACTGCCCGGTCGCCAGCGCGGCGAACGCAAACGCGAACGGAATCACGAAGCCGGTAAAGCCGAGGTAAAGCATCGGCGGGTGAATAACCATGCCGAGATGACGCAGCAGCGGGTTCAGGCCCGTGCCGTCCGCTGGAGAGAAAACTTCCGCGTTGCCCGTCGGGCGGAACAGCGCGGACACCGGCTGGGACTCGCCCGGTGTCAGCCAGTACCGCTCGAAGGGGTTTTCGATGAAGACGTTCAGCACCAGGAAGAAGCCGAGCGTCGCCATCGTTGCGGCGATCACATACGGCATCAGACGGCGTTCGCTGCGCCAGTTGAGCAGCAGCGCCACGAAGGTGAAGGCGCTCATCAGCCACGACCAGAAGAGCAGCGACCCTGCCTGGCTGCCCCACAGCGCAGTGTACAGATAGAAGGTCGGCGTCGCGTTGTCTGTCGTCTTCCAGACATAGCTGATGCTGTATTCGTGGTTCAGCAAGGCGTAGATCAGCACCAGGCACGCGGCTGTCAGCAGGGGGAAGGTCATCAACGCGGCGTTGCGCGCGCTCTGCACCCAGGCGTCGCGGTGAGCGCGCACGCCAACCAGCGCGGCGACCAGCGCATAGGCGGCGGCGACAAACGCTAGCCCGGTCGTAACAATGCCAATTTCTGCAATCATGGCTGCGATGGCTCCTTAAACAACACTAAGCAGCGGCGTCGGTCTGTGTGCTCGGGCAGCCGCCCCCCCTCGCTGGGACCGGCTGACGATCACACCCGTGCTCGCTGCCTGTGTCAAACGACGGCTTGCGTAATCAATCTTGGAATAGCTTGAAATATGATACATAAATTCGGGAACGAATGCCAGCGCCAGCGGCGTGACAAATGGGCTTAATTCGCGTGCCGAAAAACACAGCCTTGTGAACACCCCGGCCATCTGACCAGCCAAAAAGACGCCGCACGAGGCGGCGTCAGATTTTCAGATCGCGGCGGTACGACCAGCGGCAAAGCGCCGTCAGCCCGTCACCTGCTCAGGTACATCTTCCTCGTACTTCGTTGGGCACTTGAGCGTGATCTCGTCGGCAACGAAAACCATCTCGCCACCCTGCTCGACCAGCGTCCCGGACATAATCGCCTGCGCCTCGTGCTGGAGCAGGTCCGGGATCTCTTTTTCATGCGCGATGACCGTCATCCGTGTGGCGTCCGGGTCCTCGACGGCGTAGTGCAGCACCATCGCCAGCCCGCCCTGCTCGCGGATTTCATCGTTGCTGTTGGGGATGTTAGCGACGACAAACGTCAATTCCTGCGTCGCCGGGTCAAACACCGGCTCGCCGTCCACTGCGCCAGAAACCCGCACCGTCTTGCCATGCATGGCTTTGTCGCCCAGCAACTCGTCCACTGTCACGTAATAGCGCGCGCCAATCAGCGTGCTCGAAAACAGGAGATAGCCAATCGCGGCCAGGATAACAGCACCGATGGCAAGGAATTTCCAGCGCCCGCCCGATTTAACGCGCGTCTGCGCCGGTAAAACCTGGCTTTTTTCCCATTGAAGTTCTGTCATATGTCTCACGACCTCAGAAGTCTCGACGCATCTGGACGAGTTTGCCCGGCATTACAGTGCTAATTGTATCAGTTTTATTCGATATAATCCAAGCGCATGATCCTCGCACCAGGTGACAGGCGTCACAACATCCCGCCTCATTCCTCTAGAAGCTGTTATGCACTTCGTGGTCTGGTTTCCAGGCCATCCCCCCCATCCTTCCGACCTGCGGTCGGCTTTCCTTCCCCCAGAACGAGGGAAGGAAAAAAACAGAGCGGTCTCCCCTTCCCTCATTTTGGGGGCAAGGGGCCGGGGGATGGGGGGCTTCTTCCGGGCGCAAGTTCATAACACGCTCTAG
>JADLHR010000077.1 GCA_020848665.1 Anaerolineae bacterium | reverse complement strand
TGGCTTCCAGGCCATCCCCCCATCCTTCCGACCTGCGGTCGGCTTTCCTTCCCCCAGAACGAGGGAAGGAAAAAAGCCGGATGGTCTCCCCTTCCCTCATTTTGGGGGCAAGGGGCCGGGGGATGGGAAGCTCTACCCGGCGCGCAAGTGCATAACACGCTCTAGAGAAAGGGTCGCGACCTGTGTCCACCCATCCATCGACTGCCCGCGTGAGCGTCTGGCAGCGCAGGCTGCTCGCGTTGGCGCCGCTGTTCGCGCTGGCGCTGGCTGCCGGTGCGCTGTTTTTCGCCTGGAAAGCGGACCGGGGCGCCACGCTGGTCGTGAGCGATCAGGTCTCGCCGGGCGAGGCGACCGCGCTGCTGGAACGCGCCAACGACGCTGTGAATTTTACCGATAGCGTGCTGAGCTTTCTCGAAGGCGCGTCGGTCGTGCTGGGCGCGTTCATCGCGCTCGGCGCGTGGATGCTGCGGAACAGCGTGCAGGACCAGATCGCGACGATCCGCGCCGAGAATGATCTGACGCAGCGGCGCCTGGCCGAACGCGAAGCCAGCCTCAGCCAGCTTGAGAGTGAGGTCCGCCGGCACCTGGATGACGCGCTGGCGATTACGCAGCGCGAGATCGAAGGCGCCGGTCAGCGGGCGGACCGCTCGTTCCGGCTGCTGAACAGCCTCGTATTGGCCGAGCAACAGGTCCGCGCTCATAACCACGCCAGCGCGCTCAACATTCTGCACGACGCGTTCAAGTTGGAGCCAGACAACTACGCGATCAATTATCTGCTCGGTTATCTTTATTCGCTGCGCCGGGAGTATGACCGCGCGATCCAGCACCTCGAAGACTCGCTGGCGCGGGAAGCCGGTTTCGCCCCGGCGATCGCGGCGCTGGGGCTGGCGCTGCGGCGCAAGGGCGACAGCCTGGGCGCCGAGGATGAACGAACGCAGCGCAACGTGTACTGGTCGCAGGCCGAGATGCGCCTGCTCAATGCGCTGCAGCTGGACCCGCACCTGACTGACGCCGAAGGCGAGTCGTACTATGGCTCGCTGGCGGGGCTATACCGGCGCCAGGGCCGCTACGCTGACGCGATCGACGCCTACCGCCGCGCCGAGCAGATCACGCCTACGTCGTCGTATCCGCTGATCAACCTCGCCAGCCTGTACTGGCATCAGGGCGCGACCGAGCAGGCGCACTCGTATTTCGAGCGCGTGCACGACGTGGCGCGGCTGAAGCTGGATACCAACCCGCTCGACAACTGGGCGCGCGCCGATTTCGCCCAGGCGCTGGCGGCGCTCGGCCAGCGCGATGAGGCGCTGCGCCAGTTCGAGTTTGTGCGCGAGAATCACCCGGAGGAAGGATTGCTGCTGACCATTCGCAGCGGGCTGGCGTTCCTGGCGCCGGCGCCGGTGCCGAATGAAGGGATCGGCGCGCTGCTGGCAGCGGTCGATCGCGCGCTCGTGGACCTGCCCGCCACCGCTACGACTCCACCATGAGCGAGCACCTCCTTAGCCAGCAGCCACCCGGCGATTACGCTGCGCGTGGCGACGCGACGCCGGAGATCGCCAGCGTGCTGCGCCTGGCGTTCGGGCGCAGCGTGCCGGTTACTGCGATTCCGCTGCCGCTGGGGCAGGCCTCGCATTCGCTCGCCTTCGCGCTGGATGATCCTGCGCTGCCGCCGCGTGTGCTGCTGCGCCGCTATCCTCCACTGCACCAGCCGCGCGGCCTGTGCGCTTTCACCGCGCAGCAGGCCCTGCGCGCGCTGAATTTCTGCGTGCCGGATGTCTATTACCTGGGCTGGAGCTACCACTCGCGCTTTTTGCTGATGTTGACCGAGCACGCGGATGGGCGCGGCGCGGAAGGCCAGCCGCATCCCTTCTTTATGCGCGTCGGTGTCAGCTTCGCGCAGCGGCTGGCGCATCTGCACGGCCTACGCTGGGGCGAGCTGCCCGATCTGCCGGTCAAGCCGCGCGGCTTCCTGCTGGACGGCCTGAACGAAGCGGCGGAAACGCTGGGCAACCCGGAACTGCGCGGGATTCTGGACTGGCTGGAGCCGCGCGCGGCGCATGTCCCGGAACTGCCGCACACCGTCACACATGGCGACTACACACTGCATAACGTGCTGGCCGAGGGCACCCAGATCGCCGCCATCCTCGGCTGGGAGAGCGCCGCGATCGCGGACCCGCGCCTGGACGTTGGCTATTCGAGCGCAGCCCTGGCGACCTACGGGCTTCCGCTGGCGGACCAGTTCGTCGAGGCGTACGAGGCGGCAGCAGGCCGCATCGCAGATCGCGCCTTCTGGGAAACGCTTGGCGCGCTGCGCCTGATGACGCGCATCGCGCAGACGCTCGCCCAGGCCCATCCCGCCGATGTGGAAGATCGGGTCGCGCAGGTCTGGCCCGTGTGGGAGAACTTGCTGCTGTTTGTGGAGAACCGGACGCGTGCGTCCGCTTGATAGCTCTCTGAAGATTTTATTATCTGCTGGTACATGCAACCGGAAGGAACGCTCACGAATGGACCCCCGTATCCGTAAACTCGCCAGCGTACTGGTAAATTATTCCATCGCGCTCAAGCCGGGCGAGCGGCTGCTGATCCGCGCGATGAGTCCTGACGCCGAGCCGCTGGCCCAGGCGCTGTATGAGGAAGCCTACAACGCGGGCGGCCTGCCGTTTGTCTACATCACGATGGCGCAGGAGGACGAGATCGCGGTGTTGTCCGGTGCGTCGCTGGCGCAGCTCGAAGCCGTCAACCCGATGCTGGAGCTGATGTACCAGAACTGCGAGGGCGTGATCCGCATTGACGCCCCGCAGAACACCCGCGCGCTATCGCAGTATCCGCCCGACCGCCAGCGCGCTCGCGCCGCGTATCTGAGCAAGCTGCTTAGTATTCAGATGGTGCGCGAGGCCAACAAAACGCTGCGCCGCTGCACGACGCAGTATCCAACCTTCGGCCTGGCGCAGAACGCCGGGATGTCCCTGCGTCAGTACGAGGATTTTCTGTTCGGCGCATGCAAGGCCGACCAGGAAGACCCGGTCGCGCTGTGGGAAGCGGTGTATCGCTCGCACGAGCGGCTGATCGACTGGCTGAAAGGCAAGAAGCACCTGCGCGTGAAGGGTGAGCACATCGACCTGGAGATGTCGATCGAAGGACGCAGCTTTATCAACGCGGGCGGACGCGCCAACATGCCCGACGGCGAGATTTTCACCGGTCCGGTGGAGGATAGCGTTAACGGTTGGGTGCGCTTCACCTATCCCGGCTACTACAACGGCAACGA
>JADLHR010000076.1 GCA_020848665.1 Anaerolineae bacterium | reverse complement strand
GGCAGCGCCGCCGCCTCATAATTAATGAATCCGCCGCTGGCGTCCTGCTCGTACAGGCCGAAGCGCACTGTTATTCCCCCTGGCAGGCGGGGCAGGACGAAATCGTCAGCGACGATTTCATCCGGCAGCCACTGGATGAACGGGTACAGTCCGTAAACCGGCGAGCCTCGGTCGGCCTGCGCCAGCGGCGGGCCGGGTGTCTCGCCCAGCAGGTGCACAAAGATGCTGGGGCTGCTGTCCGGATGCGCTGCGGTTTCCCAGATGACGTGCAGCACAATCTCGCGCGCGTCACACGTCAGCCACGCGTCGCGCCAGCCGATCCCACCGACCAGCGGCGTCGCGGTGGGGTCGCTGGTGTCGCTCAGCGCCGGTGCACGCTCGATCTCGATATAGCCCGGCACGCCGGAATGCGGGTAGAGCGTACCCAGGCGATCGGTCCACCACAGGGATGGCGCGCCGTAGGCGCTGCTCCACGGCGGGGTAAAGGTGTAGAATGTCTCCGGCTCGGTCAGGACGGTGTACCCCTCGGCCAGCAGGCGGCCCAGGTCCGCCTTGTGATCGACGATCGTCAGGTCGGCGCGCTCACCGGTCACCATCTGGGCGTACGACGCGGCGGCGAAGCGCGGTCCCCAGGGATAAAATACGGCGACTCGTTCGCCGCGCGGGATATGCGCCAGGCGCGCGACCGTCTGGACGCCGCTCGGCTCGCTGACAAGCTCGTCAATCAGCGCGTAATGCGCCGCGCCTAGCGCCCCGATCCACACCGTCAGCGCCGCCGACACGGCCAGCGTAGCGCGCGGGCGGAGCGCCAGCAGCCAGTCGAGCGCGAGCGCAGTTTCGAAGACGAGCGCCGCGACGACCGGCATCAGAATCGCTTCGGGCAGTACGGCGGTGTGAAACGCGACCGCGAAGGCCAGCGGTCCGGCCGCCGCCAGCGCCATCAACCGCGCGGCCTGGCGCTGTGGGGCAACGGTCAGCGCGGCCAGCGTTCCGCCGAGCGCGGCCAGCAGCCCTGGCAGGGTTAGCTCGCGCACCAGGATCGCGGCGACGCTGCGCGTGTTCGTGATCCACCCCGTCAGGCCGGACGGCAGCGTGACCAACCGCTCGGCTTCGCGCCCGGTGAACTCAATCCACAGGCCGTGCAGCGTGCCCGGCTCGCCATAAATCCAGGCGCCGCCCTGCCACTCGCGCAGCGGCATATATATATAGGGGACGAAGCCAAGCGCGCTGAGGCCGAGCGCCGCGATTATGGTCTGCGGCCAGTCAACCGGCTCGTCGTCGCGGTGCAGCCAGACCGCTGCCAGCAGCCCCGGCGCGATGAATGCGACCGCGCGGTGGTGCGCCACGCCGATTCCGCCGAGCAGCGCCAGCGCCAGCACGCGCCGCCGCACGCCCCACGCGCCGCGCCAGGGGCCGGGCCACAGCGCGATCAGCAGCAGCGACATGGCGAGCGCGAGGCTCATGCTGTACACTTCCGCAATGACGTTATGCAGCCAGATCGAGCGCGCCAGCCCCAGCACGCCCACGCTCAACAGCGCCAGCGCCGTCCGTCCGGTAAGCTGCCGTACCAACCATCCGAATGCGCCCAGCGCAACCAGCCCCCACGCTAGCGCGTACAGACTCGCAGCGGCGGCAGGCTCCAGACCCGCCAGGCGCAGCGGCAGCGTAAACAGGTTGCCGAGCAGCGCGAACAGCGGGTAGCCGGTGTGGTGAATCGTCCCCCAGACGTTCAGCGCTACCTGGATTTCGCTCACGTCTTTGATATATTCGTTCTTGAGGCGCGACTCGGGCGAAAGCTGCTCGCTGAAACTGCCGGCAATCTGCGTTTGCAGCGTCAGCGCATAAACAATCGCAAGCGTGGCGATCGCAACTGCCGCCAGCGCCAGGGGAACGAGCGCAAGCAGATGCGGTAGCAGCGCCGCCGGTCGGCGAGCAGAGCGAGTCATGGTTCGTAACCGCATAAATTCATGTGACCGCCGGATTATAGCCTGAGACTGGGGCGGTCCGCGAAGCCAGACACAATTCCGCGCGAGGAAATCTCGACGCGGAAAAGGAGAGCCAGCAGTTATGGCGGAAGAAACAATCGAATGTCTGCGGACGGTCCCGCTGTTCCGGGGGCTTCCTGCCGATGAGCTTGGGCCGGTGTGTGATCGGCTGCGCCGCTTCACGCTCCAACAGGGCGAGTTTCTGTTTCAGCGCGGCGAGCCGGGTACGTCGCTGTTCATAATTGAAGCAGGCACGCTGCGCGTTTACACTCTGGGCGAGAGCGAGCGCCAGGTGCTGCTCGACCTGCTGGGGCCGGGTGACGCGCTCGGCGAGCTGGCGCTGCTCGACGGACGCCCACGCACCGCCTATGCTCAGGCCGAGACCGATTGCGAGATTCTGGCGCTCGACCGTGAGCTGTTTCTGGAGCATCTGCAACAGCGCCCCGATACGGCGCTGCTGCTGCTCAGCAACCTCAGCGCGCGCCTGCGCCAGACGGTCGTCCAGGCCGAGTCGCTGTCTGTGCGCGGCAGCGCGTCGCGCCTGGCGCACGTGATCCTGTTTCTGGCCGATCGGGATGGCGAGCCGCAGGCCGGGCTGGTTACTCCGCGTCTGAACCGGAAGGATATTGCGGCGGCGATTGGCACCAGCGAGGAATGGGTTATGCAGACGCTGACCGAGTGGAGTCGCGAGGGGATCATCGGCATGACCGGGCCGCGTCGCCTGATCCTGCACGATGTCGACGCGCTGCGCCTGATCGCGGACCAGGAGGAATAACCTGAATATGTCCCAGGAAAACAAGCGGGCAGAGCGCGCTCTGCCCGGCCAGCGATAACTCATTTCGGATCGGCGTCGTCCTGGTCGCAACAGCCTCTAGCGCGGCTCGACCACCATCCGCACGGCGGTGCGCTCCTGCTCGTCGATCATGACTTCGGTGAAGTGGGGAATGACGATAACGTCGATATTGTCTTCGCTCAGGTAACCACGCGCGATAGCCACGGCTTTGATCGCCTGATTGACCGCGCCCGCCCCGATCGCCTGCACTTCGGCACGACGGTACTCTCGCACGACCCCGGCGATAGCGCCGGCAACCGCCGTCGAGCGCGAGCGAGCCGAAACCTTGATAATGTCAGCCGCTTCGGGTTTCTGGGAGATCCATTCGTCGTCCGGAGCCAGGTCTGGTGGGTGAGATGGTTGCATGACAGCCCCCTAAGGACTTTTATGAGACGGGCAAGGCGGTGCATATTAATTCTCTGCTCATTGTACCCAATTTCACCTATCCGGCGAATCTTGCTGAGGCAAGTTCCGGGTGTTTCCGAGCGCCCGCCCGCGCCGGTCAAAGCGTGAGAGCGAGTTGTGCAGGGGGCGCGGGCCTGCTATAGTTAGGACTTCGCCCGGATGTGTGCAGGAATATTTGCAACTTTTTTATTCAATATTCACCGTCGTGCGATATGCTGTTTTGCAAGGACACATTGTCGCCGCCAACATTGAGGACCCTTCGACGATGGACATCACGACAGAGCGTTACCGGGGAACTGTCACGGCTTTCGATCGCTTCGACGGCGCGGGCACGATCGCGCTGCCCGACGGGCGTGAGGCCCTGGTGCGCTATTCGGCCATTAGAGGCGACGGCGTTCGGATTCTGCAAGAAGGCGACGCCGTATCATTTCTGTTACAGGAAACGGCGCGCGGGCTGATCGCGGTCTGCGTCGAACAGGTGTAGCAGCCTGATCACCGAGCGCGCGCGGTCTTTTTGCCACAGCACTACCCTGTCTGGGGTGCGCACGGTGCCCTCGCTCTCGTTCGCTGGCTGGATGACGCGCGCGGATCGAGTCTGAGAGACGGAACTGGCGGGGTCGGAAGGACCCCGTTTGTGTTGACTCAGAATGAAGTGGCCGGTGCGATTCCGGCTTTGTGCACGTCTACCGTGAGAGAGGAGTTCAGCGCGTATGCAGCCCCTGAAGATCATTCCCCTGGGCGGCCTGGGGGAAATCGGCAAGAACATGATGCTGCTCGAATACGGCGATGAAGGGCTGATCATCGACGTGGGCATCATGTTTCCTGAGAACGACATGCTCGGAATCGACTACATCATCCCCGATTTCGGCTATGTGGTCGAGCGCCTGAGCCAGGGCCTGACAATCCACGGGGTGATCGTCACACATGGGCACGAAGATCACACCGGCGCGATCGGCCATGTGCTGGACGCGATTAAGGCGCCGGTCTACGCCACCGCGCTGACCGCCGGGCTGCTCGAAGTCAAAATGCGGCAGTCAGGCCACGCCGATCACCCGCTGATCGTCTTTCGCGCGGGGGACACGCTGGAGCTGGGCGTCTTCCGCGTCGAGACCTTCCACGTCTGCCACAGCATCCCGGACGGCGTCGGGCTGGGCATCACGACGCCGGTCGGCCTGCTCGTCCATTCGAGCGATTTCAAGTTCGACCACACGCCGGTCGATGGCTGGCCGCCCGATTTCGCCAGGCTGGCGGAGTTCGCGCAGCGCGGCGTGCTGGCGCTGCTGTCCGACAGCACCAACGCTGACCGCCCCGGCTGGACGCCCTCGGAAAGCGTGATCGGCGCCGCGTTTGACGAGGTGTTCCGCACGGCGACGGGGCGCGTGATCGTCGCCACCTTCGCCTCGCTGATCTCGCGCATCCAGCAGGTCGCCGCTGCCGCCGAGCGTCATGGGCGCAAGATGGCGATTGCCGGGTTCAGCATGCAGGAATATATCAAGGTCGCCACGCGGCTCGGCTATCTTAATCTGCCGCCTAGCCTGATGGTCAACCTCGAGCAGGCGAACAAGATGAAGCCGCGCGAGATCGTGATTATGGCGACCGGCACGCAGGGCGAGCCGTCAGCCGTGCTGGGGCGGCTGGCATGGGGCCGCCATCGCGCGCTGGAAATCGACCGGGGCGACACGGTGATCATGTCTGCCCATCCCATTCCTGGCAACGAGGAGCTGGTCCATCGCACGATGAACAAGCTCATTCAGCGTGGCGCGACCGTGATCTACGACCCGCTGCTGCCGGTGCACGTGTCCGGCCACGCCAGCCGCGAGGAGCTGAAGCTGCTGATCAACCTGGTCCGGCCCAAGTTCTTCATCCCGGTGCACGGCGAACTGCGCCACCTGACTGAGCACAGCCGGCTGGCGCAGACGCTTGGCATCCCGGCCAAGCATATCGCGGTGGTCGAGAATGGCACCATGATCGAATTGACGCCCGACACACTGACCATCGGCGAGCGCGTGCCCGGCGGTTATGTGTTTGTCGATGGCGCCGGAGT
>JADLHR010000075.1 GCA_020848665.1 Anaerolineae bacterium | reverse complement strand
TACGTCCGTCTTTGGGCTGGCGCGCGAGCCGATGGCGCAGGACAGTCTGCGCGCCGGGGCGGACCTCGCGCTGTTCAGCGGAGATAAGCTGCTCGGCGGGCCGCAGGCCGGGATCATCGTCGGGCGCACCGATCTGATCGAGCGGCTCAGGCGTCATCCGCTGGCGCGCGCCATCCGCGCCGACAAGCTGGCGCTGGCTGCGCTCGACGCCACGCTGGAGCATTACCGGCGCGGCGAAGCGTTGGAGCGCGTCCCAGTCTGGCGCATGATCAGCCTGCCGCTCGACGCGATCCGCGCGCGAGCGGAGCGTTGGGCGAGCAACGTGCCCGGTGAGGTCGTGCGGGCTGAGTCCACCATTGGCGGCGGCAGCCTGCCGGGCGAGACCCTGCCGACCTGGGCGTTTTCTCCGCGCGTCGCGCAGCCGAACGAGGCCGCCGCCCGCCTGCGCCGCGCCGATCCGCCCGTCATTGCGCGCGTGACGGACGACCGCCTACTGCTCGATCCGCGCACTGTGCTGCCGGAGCAGGACGATCTGCTGCTCGCCGCGCTGAAGGAACTGTAGCCCATGCACGTCATTGGCACCGCCGGGCACGTCGATCACGGCAAGTCCACCCTGACCTACGCGCTGACGCAAATCAACCCGGATCGCCTCGAAGAAGAGCGCCGCCGCGAGATGACAATTGACCTCGGCTTCGCGTGGCTGGACCTGCCCACCGGCGAGCGCGTCGGGATCGTGGACGTGCCGGGCCACCGCGATTTCATCGAGAACATGCTGGCGGGCGTCGGCGGGATCGACGCCGCGATCCTGGTGATCGCCGCCGACGAAGGCGTCATGCCGCAGACGCGCGAGCACCTGGCGATCCTCGACCTGCTCGGCATCCCGGCGGGGCTGATCGCGCTGACCAAGATCGACCTGGCGCCCGACACCGACTGGCTGGAGCTGGTCCAGCTCGACATTCTCGACGTGGTGCAGGGGACAGTCCTCGAAGGGCGCCCGATTGTCCCGGTCTCGGCGCGGACCGGCGCGGGTCTGGATGACCTCGTCGCCGCGCTGACTGCCGCGCTCGACGATCTGCCGCCGCGCCCGGACACTGGCAGCCCGCGCCTGCCGATTGACCGCGTGTTCACGATCAGCGGCTTCGGCGTGGTCGTGACCGGGACGCTGCTCGGCGGCGGCCTGAGCGTCGGGCAGGAAGTCGAGATTCAACCGGCGGGTGTGCGGGCGCGGGTGCGCGGCTTGCAGTCGCACGAGCAAACGCTCGACCACGTCGAGCGCGGACAGCGCGTGGCGGTCAATCTGCGCGGCGTGGAGAAAAGCGATCTGGCGCGCGGCGACGTGCTGGGACTGCCCGGCGCGTGGCGCCCGACCACGCTGCTCGACGCGCGGCTGCGGATTCTGCCGGAGGCGCATCGTCCGCTGGAACACGACGACGCCGTCAAGGTGTTTCTCGGCGCGGCAGAGGCGATGGGTCACATCCGCGTGCTGGACCGCGAACAAATCCTGCCGGGCGAAGAAAGCTGGGTGCAAATCCGGCTGGAGCGCCCGATCGTCGCCGCGCCCGGCGACCGGACCATTCTGCGCCGCGCCTCGCCCGCCGAAACGATCGGCGGTGGCGTGATCCTCGACACCGCGCCGGGTCGCCGCTGGAAGCGCGCCCGCCCGGAGGTGATCGCCCGTTTCGAGACGCTGGCAAGCGGCGACCCGCTGGCAATCGCGCTGCTGAAGCTGGCGACCGAGCGCGGCCCGGTGCGCGCCGATGCGCTCGACCTCGCGCCGGAGCTAATCGCGCAGGCGGCGCAGCGCGGCGATCTGCGGCTCGACGGGCGCGGCTGGGCGATTCACCGCGAAAGCTGGGGGCGGCTGGCAGATAAAGCGCGGCGCGTGCTGGCGCGCTTCCACGCCGAGGAGCCGCTGCGGCTTGGTATGGCCCCGGAGGCGTTGCGCAGCCGCCTGCGCCTGGAGCCGGATGCGTTCGCGGCGGCGCTCGGCTGGCTGGTGCGCGAGGGCGTGATCGCGCTGGCAGACGGTGGCGCGATCCGCCTGCCAGAACACAACGTCCGCCTGAGCCAGGCGCAAGAGGAGGCGCTCGCCCGGCTGTGGCGCACCTTCGGGGAACAGCCACACACCCCGCCGACCGTCGCGCAGGCCCGCGAGTGGGTCGGCGACGCGGTGCTGAGCGGCCTGATCGAGCGCGGCGAGCTGGTCCGCATCAGCAGCGAGGTTTTGTTGACGCCCGCCGTGCTGAGCGAGTGGATCGCCTTCGCCCGCGAGCGGCTGGAAAGCGGCGAAACGCTCAACGTCGGGCTGCTGCGCGATCACTTCGGGACGACGCGCCGCTATGCGGTCGATTTCCTGGAGCGGCTGGACGCGCTGGCGATCACGCGGCGGCGCGGCGACGAGCGCGTACGCGGCCCCGGCGATTGGTCACGTCTGGGGCGCGCCTGACGCGCTGGCGAGCATGCGGCAGCCGGGCAAATAAACCAAGCTTCCGCGTGCCTCTTACCCGGTGATCGTGCCGGTCGTCACGGCAATGCCGACATCGTACGGTGTCTGATCCCCATACCAGATCGAATGAAACAGAAAGTAGGTTCCGTCTACGACGACGACTGTGTCCGGCACGGCGTTGATATACTTCTCGCCCAATTTCAGAACCGGATTGTCGCCAAAGCGCGTCCAGTGGACACCATCCGGGCTGACGGCGTATCCCAGTTCACGGAAGTAGTTCGAGGCAGGCATATTGCCGAAATAGAACATCTCCCAGCCACGCTCGCCGAAGTAGACGGTTGGCAAAACCTCACCACTGTCCCACGCCCCAGGCTCGCCTTTCCCGAAGATCGGATCGCTGTTCGCAAAGCGTGTCTCGGTCGTTGCCGGATCATTGTACTTGGCCCACGTCACGCCGTCCGCCGAGGCAACGCGCCCATAACCGTCCCGTGAAAAGTAGGTGACGACATACTCCGTGTCGGTGCGCTGCGCCGACATCAGCGCCGTCCCGTAGGTGTCCCAGTCCGAAAGATCGCCCGTTTGCGCGATCGGCTCCGGCTCAACCGTCCAGGGGCCGGTCGGCGCGGGAGCCGTCGCCTTCAGAATAGACTCGCGCACGCCGAGCGTGGCGCGCGGCGCCAGGAACAGTATCCACGTGTCGCCGTCGATCACAGGGCAGGCGAAGCCGATCCCGCCGGGCGTAACCTGCTTGTCAGCGGTCAGGACCGGGTTCCCAGTGTACTTTGTCCAGGTGAAGCCATCCTCGGATGTGGCGTAGCCAATGGAAGGAATGTCCGTGCGGTCGGCGAAGAAATCGTCGCTACCGGAGTAGAACATGTGAAACAGTCCATCGTGGTACACCACTGCACCGCCAAACACATAGCCTGAATCCCATTCGCCCACCTCACCCTTTTCGAGCACAGGGTTGCCTTCGTAGGGGGTCAACTCGACCTTATTGGGTAATAGCCCCTCCTGCGCGTCTGCCAGCGGGACAAGCGCCAGCGCCAGCACGACGAT
>JADLHR010000074.1 GCA_020848665.1 Anaerolineae bacterium | reverse complement strand
TCAAGGTGGACTTTCTCGGCCTGTCCACCCTGACGATCATGCGCCTCGCCTGCGAGATGATCGAGCGTTATCACGGCGTGCATTACGACCTGTCGAACATCCCCTATCGCGCCGATCCGGACAACCCCGAGCAGGAGCGGATGATGCGCGCGGCGTTCGAGATGATGGGGCGCGGCGAGACAATCGGCGTCTTCCAGCTTGAGTCGCAGGGGATGCGCCGGATGCTGACCGATATGCGACCGCAGCGGTTCGAGCACATCGTCGCCGGAATCTCGCTCTACCGTCCCGGCCCAATGGACTACATCCCGGCCTATAACCGCCGTCTGCACGGGCAGGAGCCGATCGAGTACAAGCATCTGGCGCTGGAGCCGATCCTGGAAGAAACCTACGGCATCATCGTCTACCAGGAGCAGATTATGCAGATCGGCGCGGAGCTGTTCGGCTACTCGCTGGGCGAGGCCGACCTGATGCGCCGCGCCGTATCCAAGAAAAAGAAAGAAGACCTGCAAAAACACCGCAGCATCTTCGTCGAGCGCGGGCCGGAGCACGGCGTCGATGCCGATACCGCCAACCGCATCTTCGATGACATCGAGTTCTTCGCGCGTTACGGCTTCAACAAGTGTTTGCCGGCGCACGTCGAGGTTATCGATGCCGCGACCGGGCGGCTCGTGCGGATTGGCGATCTGGCCGAAGGGCGCGACAGCCTGGAGCACACAGTCACCTGCAACATTGATCGCCTCCGGCTCGGCACAGGCGCAGTGACACACGTGCTGTCGAACGGCGTCAAGCCCGTGTACCGCCTCACAACGCGCTCCGGGCGGCAGATTGACGCGACTGCGAACCATCCGTTCTACACTTTCGCCGGTTGGCGCCTGCTAGAAGACCTGCACCCCGGCGACATGCTGGCGGTTCCGCGCCGTATTCCGATCGAGGGGCGGCGCGAGTGGCCGGATCACGCCGTGAGTGTGCTCGGCCATCTGCTGGCAGAAGGAAATCTCTGTCATCCACACGGCGCGTATTACTACACGACCGATCCTGAGCAACTTGACAATTACGTGACGAATCTGGAGCAGTTCGAGAACACAGCGGCTTCGATCGCGCGGCACAAAGGCTGCTTCTCGGTTTATAGCCGCCGCGCCGACCGGGCGCATGAATGCGGCGCAGTCACGTGGCTGAAGCAGCTCGGCGTGTGGGGCAAAACGGCCCGCGAGAAGGAGATTCCCGCCGAGGCGTTCGAGCTGACTAACCGCCAGATCGCGCTGCTGCTGGCCCGGCTGTGGGAAGGTGACGGGCACATCGACGAGCGGGGCCGCAGCCTGTTTTACGCGACTTCGTCCGAGCGGCTGGCACGGCATGTGCAGCACTTACTTCTCCGGCTGGACATGCTCAGCCGCCTGCGGACGGTACGCTTCCCATACCGTGATGGGCGGACCGGGTATCAGGTATTTATTACCGGTGCTACAGCGTTCCGCCGCTTCTCGAGCACCATCGGGGCGCAGTTCGTGAGCGCCGCGCGACGCGAGAAGCTGGCTCGCCTGGCCGCCCTGGAGCCGGGAACATTCAGCACAAAAGATGTCGTGCCACTCGAAGTGAAAGGCTTGGTCCGCGCCCACAAGGACGCGCATCATCTGACCTGGGGCACAATCCAGGTGGGATCGGGCGTCTCTGGTCAGGACTTCCATCCGACCGATCCCGCTACGAAAACCAGCTTCACCCGCACCACGATCGGCCGTCTGGCGGATTTCTTCGATGCCGACGACCTGCGCGTATATGCCGAGAGCGACGTACTGTGGGATCCAATCACCTCTATCGAGCCAATCGGTGACCTGCCGACCTACGATCTGACCGTGCCGGATACGCACAACTTCGTCGCTAACGATATTCTGGTGCACAACTCACACGCGGCCGACTACGCTGTGCTGACCTGTCAGACCGCCTTTCTGAAGTGCCACTATCCGCACGAGTACATGGCCGCGCTGATGTCCGTCCACCGCGACGACTCGGCTAAGGTCAGCCTGTTCGCCGCCGACTGCGACCGGATGGGTATTAAGGTTCTGCCGCCGGATGTCAACGCCAGCCAGCTTGACTTCACGATCGAGGACCGGCCCGACGGCGCGCGGGCGATCCGCTTCGGGCTGGGCGCGATCAAGAACGTCGGCGTCGGCCCGCTGGAGCATATCCTCGCCGTGCGCGCGGAAGGCGGCCCCTTTCACGAGATCGACGAGTTCTGTCGCCGCGTGGACCTGCGGATCGTGCAGAAGCGCGCGCTGGATTCGATGATTCGCGTCGGGGCGTTCGACCAGTTCGCGCACCGCTCCGCGCTGCTGGCCGCCATGGAGCGGATGCTCAGCGTCTCGGCGGAGCATCACAAGGCGCTCGACATCGGCCAGATCAGTCTGTTCGGCGAAGCGACTGGGGTTGATTTCGGCGCGGTCGGCGGCGTGCTGGGGCGCCTGGGGGATATACAACCGGCGGACAAGCGCGATATGCTGCGCTGGGAAAAGGAGCTGGTCGGCCTGTACGTGACTGATCACCCGCTCCAGGCGGTAATGGGCCAGCTTCAGCACGTGATCACGCACACCAGCGCGGAGCTGGTCGAGGCGGGCGAGCGGGCCAACGGGCTGCCGGTGACAATGGCCGGGCTGGTGACCGACATCCGCCCGGTGATCACTAAGAAGGGCGACACGATGGCGATCATCAGCCTGGAAGATATCACCGGCGTGATCAGCGCCGTAATCTTCCCGCGCGCGTGGGCGCAGAACCGCGAGATCGTGACCATCGACAGCGTGCTGATCGTGCGCGGCAAAGCCGATACCTCACGCGGGGACACGCAGGTGATTGTTGACTCAGTCTCGCAGAACTTCGACGTGGTGACCTCCGCCGACACGCTGCCAACTCTGGCCGGCTGGACGCCTTCCTGGATCGAAGCAGATGACGAGAACGACAGCCTATCTGCCGGAGAAGAAACGTCCGCTCTGCCCCGCCAGGAGTCACCTGCCGCCGCGCCGCCGCGCCGCACGAGCGCACGATCCGGCAACGGGGCCGGAGAGCCGCACGCGCAGCGCCAGCCGCCGCGCAATGGCCCGGCTGCTGCGCCGCGCAACGGCGGCCTCGTCACCGACCGCGAGATGCCGGGCTGGCTTGAGGACGAGCCGGACGCAGACTTCGCCGCGCCGCCGGACTGGGAGTACCGGGACGATACCGGGCACCTTGTGCGGACGCATCACGAGGAGACGGACCGGCGCAGCGATCCGCCTGCTGTGGACGCCGCCGG